>SKTQ01000297.1 GCA_007122505.1 Bacteroidales bacterium
ATTTATGATTGGACATTCACCGCTTCCACTGGTGTGCATATTGACGGCAGGGTTTATCTGCCACCCGGTTTTGACCCGGAAGAAAAATATCCGGTGATCGTGTATCAATACGGCGGCACCAATCCTGTGGGGCGGACTTTCGGACACCGTTATCCCTTCAACCTTTGGGCCGGCCATGGTTATGTGGTTTATATCCTGCAGCCCAGTGGTGCAACGGGTTACGGGCAGGCTTTTTCTGCTGCCCATGTTAACAACTGGGGAATTACGGTCGTTGACGAAATTATCGAAGGAACACAGAAGTTTCTGGAGGCCCATCCATTTACCGATCCGGAGAGAGTTGGTTTAGCCGGTGCCTCTTATGGCGGCTTTATGACCATGCTGGTTCTTACCCACACCGATATGTTCAGAACAGGTATTTCACATGCTGGTATCAGCAATATTGCCTCATACTGGGGCGAGGGTTACTGGGGTTACAGTTACAGCGCCGAAGCAACCGCCTACAGTTTTCCATGGAACAGCAGAGAGATCTATGTTGACCAAAGTCCTTTGTTCAGAGCGCATAAGGTGAATACACCTCTCCTGTTGGTCACCGGAGACAGCGACACCAATGTACCTCCCGGGGAGAGCATACAGATGTATACCGCGCTAAAGCTGCTTGGACAGCCCGTGGAATTGATCCTGGTGGAGGGTGAAAATCATCATATTCTCACCTACAATCGTCGCCTGGAGTGGCATAATGCCATCATGGCCTGGTGGGATAAACACCTCAAAGATCAACCTGAATGGTGGAACGACCAGTTTCCAAAGAAAAACTGGTAATGGGGAAGTTAAATGTTTGTTATTTGTGAACAGACAATTGGATGACTCCCATAATATTGCTACTTTTATGGGTTGGTTCTTTTTGTGAATGCTTTTGGGGAATGCAGGCAGTGGGTCATAAGGTTTTTGTTCGTAGTCCTTTAGTATGCATCATAAATGATGCAGGTTAGAATTAGCAAATATACGTATTGGTCTTTGCGTGCTAAAATATTTTACGTGGGAAAAAATGTTTCACGCTAAGGCCGCAAAGGGTAAAACACACAAAAGCCGCAAAGAAGAAGGTGAAGGAGCGGGGAAGCGAATGAGAGAAGGCGAGCGTATTAGAAGAGATGAGTGTTTTGAACCGCAACGGAGAGTTTTCTTAACAGGGAGAAAACAGTTTAACAACATATGACTCAAGAAGCAAGTTATACGATGATTGTTATCTAAACAGGAGGATATTTATGAAAGCATTGGTTATTCATCAGTTTGGCGGGCCGGAGGTTTTGCAGCTGGAAGATGTGGCTCTTCCCATGCCGGGGAGTGGTGAGGTATTGGTGAGGGTGCATGCAGCCGGCATCAATCCGGTTGATTACAAGATTCGCAGCGGATCTTTGAAGTTTATCACCGGCAAAAAGTTTCCCAGGATTCTGGGTGGTGATGTGGCCGGTGTTGTAGAGCAGGCCGGGAAAAAATCTCCATTTAAGCCGGGGGACAAGGTATTTGCCATGCTTTCCTTTAAGGGCGGTGGTTATGGTGAATTTGTAACCGTTAAGGAAGGTCATCTGTGCCAGATCCCGGAAGGTGTTAGCATGAAAGATGCCGCGGCCACACCTTTGGCCGCACTTACGGCACTGCAGGCTTTCCGGAAACGGGGCGATATCAGTGAGGGAGATAAGATATTGATCAATGGTGCATCAGGTGGTGTTGGATCTTTTGCCGTTCAGATTGCCAAATCCATGGGTGCACTGGTAACCGCTGTTACCAGTACACGTAATCAGGATTTTGTTTACAGCCTTGGGGCCGACCGTGTAATCGATTACAGCCAGGAAGATTTTACAAAGCTTTCCGAAAAATTTCATATTGTTTTTGATGCTGTGGCAAAGAGCTCCTTCGGGAAGTGCAGGCGTTTGCTGATTAAAGACGGAACCTACGTCACCACTGTGCCCAACAAAGCGCTATTCTGGCATGCCGGCCTGAATTTTCTCCGTGGGAAAAAGGCCACATTTATTATGGTAAAACCTTCGGGCGATGACCTGGCCATCATTGCAGACTGGATGAAGAGGGGACTGGTAAAGCCTTATGTTCAGCAAAGCTTTTTGTTATCAGAAGCTGCCAAAGCCCATGAACTTATGGAAACGGAGAGGGTCAGGGGAAAAATTGTATTTCACGTGATTTGATTCAGACCGCCTGGATTTGTCCTTTGATGATTACCCATATGGTAAGCAGGATAATCTTGACATCCAAATTAAAGGACCAGTTTTCGATATATTTTACATCGTACTTCACGCGGTTGCGGATATCTGCTTTGTTGATGATGGGACCCCTGTAGCCATTTACCTGTGCCAGTCCGGTGATACCGGGTTTCACGGTATGGCGGAGCATAAAACGATTCACAAGCTTCCGGTATTCTTCCGTATGCTTCAGCATATGTGGCCTGGGGCCTACCACCGACATTTCACCGCGAAGTACATTCACAAACTGCGGCAGTTCATCGAGGCTGAAACTCCTAAGAAACCTTCCCACTTTTGTTACCCTTTCATCATTGGGCAGCGTCTGTGTTCGGTCGGCATCAACGTTTTTGCGCATGGTGCGGTATTTCAGGCAGTAAAAAACACCACCATCAATGCAGGTCCGCTTTTGCCGGAAAAAAACACCTTCGTTTTTGTTAAACAGTGACATAATATACAGAACAGGTGTCATCCATGATAAAACAAAAACAATGATCAGCAAAGAGAACAGCACATCAAATATCCTTTTCAATAAGCGATTGTACCAGTAGCTCAGTGGGCCCTGGTGGATTTGAACAACCGGAATGGCACCATACTGGATCAGTTCGGCTGTTTTGTATGAAAAGTTACCAAGGTCGGGAACAATCCTTACCCTGACAGGAAAATCTGCGAGTGTGCTGCTGATACCCATGAACACCTTGTAGGGAACCCTTTGGAGGGCGATATAGATCTCATCAACATGGTGCTCCGCTATCAATTCTTTTAATTGCCCCCAGTGACCGATCACATCCAGTTCAGGATTGGCCTTCTCATCAATAAAACCGGCAAATCTGTATCCGTGCCACTTGTTTGTCATGAAATAATTTTTGAGCTCCCTGGTTCGCTGTGTATCGCCGAGGATCAAAACATTCTTGTAGTTAAACCCCCACTTTCTGTAATACAGAAAAGCATAGTACAGGGTAAACTTCCAACCGATCAGCAGTGCGAAAAAAACCATAAATAGATACCCTATGTCGTCGCGGGCATAATAGGCAAGAGGTACCGCCTGAAAATACATCAAAAAGAGGAAGAAGAAAAACACAATGATTTTGATGTACGCAAAAAGGATTGATTTTTTGTGGGTATTCCTGTTGATGGTATGCGCGCCAAAAACCACCACCAGAACAGCCCAGCATATATTCAGATAAATATAGAACAAGAGGTGCCAGGGACTGAAGCAATCGGTAACATCCTGGGTGAGGCAGAAACCCACCACAAAAAGAAGGTTTAAGATAATAAAATCGCCTGTGAGCGACACAAGCGGGATATACCTGGAATATTTCAGTGGCAAGGGTTGCTGTTTTTGGTTATCAATATGTAAAATTATAAAAAAATATGAATGCTCCCTTTCAGAAAAATTAAAGTAAAAAGCACCTTGAATAAAAAAACCTCTTGGATATTTTAAGAATTATTAGGATATTGTAGGGTTCATTTTTGATAATGAATGGGGTTTATTGATGACTATCGTCAAAATTAAAGTAAAAATATTTGGAGATGAAGAATATACCATTACTTATCCTGATGATTTTTAACCTTAACCCTGTTGATAGTTTATACAGGGAGTTGGAGAAACAACCTGCGGATCCGGATCTATTGAATGAAATAGCCGCGATGCTGGTTTTTTCTTCACCGGCGGAGGCAGACTCTCTGGCAATGATTGCATTTGACATTGCGCAAAGAGAGGAAAACCTTAAAGAGAAAGCCCGTGCGGCAGCCAATATCAGCAATGCTGCATTTGAGATGATGCAATTTCGGCGGGTATTGGCGTATTCGGAAATGGCAGCCGGGTTTTACAGCGAACTGGAAAACCCCATAGAAGTGGGCCGTTACATGAATGATGCAGCTCTTGCGTCGATTCACCTTGGGATGCTTGATAACGCCATGGCAAAATACCGGGAGACCATTGACATGTTGACCGAGTTGAAGGCAGACAGGTACCTTACTTCTGTGCTTGCCAATATGGGAAGGATTTACAGAAGGTGGGGCATGTATGACAGTGCAAAATATGTAATACGATGGTCTATTGACCTGATGCAGGAACATGGCATTGAGGCTGAGGTTTCAGCAGCCTATACCACACTTGGTATCGTATTTCGCAACACCGGAGATTACGATCAGGCTCTCTATTATTACAACAAGGCACTGGAAGTAGCAGAAGCATTTAACGACAGCTTGACGGTTGCCACCAATTACAGTAATATAGCCGTATTGTATGCTCAACTGGATAATACCCACATGGCAAAGGAATATTTTTACCGTGCCTTACAATATTTTGAATCATTAAACAGAATTGACAGAATTGAAGCTGTAAAGGGAAACCTAAGTGCACTTTATTCAATCGAGGAAGATCTGGATAAAGCATATGCATACCTGGCAGAGGCCATGAATCTGGCAAACCAACTGGAAAACAGGGAAAGAATCATCCGTTATATGAATGAAATGGGCAAGCTTGAAAGAAAAATGGGGAGATACGATGAGGCCATAGCGTCTTTCAGGGAGGTCATTGACCTGGGGCTTAAGCTTGGCCGGAAACCGGATGTTTGCTATGCATTAAAATATTTGGGACAAGCATTCTATGAAAAAGGTGATGTTGATTCTGCTCTGCGTTATTATCGTGAAGCATACGATTGCAGTTCAAACATTGGGATGAAGAGCCTTGGCACCAGTGTTCTACTGGCCCTGACCAATTGTTATGAAGAGACGGGCAATTACAGGCAGGCGCTTATTTATCACAGGGAGTACAGCGATCTCAAAGAGGAAATAGAATCACAGGAAATGACGGAAAAGCTGGCAGAAATTGAAGCCATATATCTGAATGAAAAGAAACAGCAGGAAATACTTTTGCTGCAGAAGGACAATGAGCTGCATGCTGCCACCATCAGAAAAAACCAGATACAAATGTATTGGTTGGGCAGTGGGCTGTTCATATTTGTCGGCGCATCCATAATTATCGCTTCATTATTTTTCCAAAAGGCAAAGGCGCACCAGATGCTTGTTAAGAAAAGCCTGATCCTGATGAAGCAAAGCGAGAGCTGTGACCAGTTAAATACCAATATTAAGAATTCCCCGGGTCTTAGTGAAGAGGAGAAAAAAAGACTGGTTTTTGAGATCAACCAATTGATCTGGAAAGAAAAAATTTTCAAACAGAAATCACTGACGTTAAGCGAGATGGCAGAAAGGCTGAACACCAACACTTCCTACCTCTCTCATATTATCAACACCGATTTTGGCAGGTCTTTCAATGATTTCATCAATCAGCTGCGCATCCAGGAGGCCCAGAAAATGTTCACAAAGGGAGAGCATAAAAACACGACCATCGAGGGAATTGCCGAAGCTGTGGGTTTTCAGTCAAGGTCAACCTTTCACACTGCATTCAGGAAGTTTTCGGGATTGACGCCCAGTATTTTCATCAAAAATATGCAGCGGATTTATCGCGGTTCACATGGAGAAATTTTGGGAAGCATCGCAGGAGAGGAAGTCCTGAGTCAGAGATAGCCTGCGTCTTTTTTTAACTTCTGATCCGCAAAACTGCTGTCCGACTGTGTTCAGATATTTTATGTCAGATATAATAAATCTTGTATTCTCTCAGAATCTTATAAGATACAATACATCTTTGACTATTCAGACTACAATTATTGAATGTTTAAAACACTTCTTATTTAAATAGTAATATATTTATTTCTTATTGTTATTTTATTAGTAATTCTTTACATTTGTGATAGAGATAATCACACATTAAGCAAAGAAGATGCATCCCCATTCCAAGGCAAAGCTGGTTTTGTTATTTACATTATTTATTAGCAGTTTAACTGTTCATTCTTATAATTTTGATAATGAAGAACGGACAAAAAATTTGAGACAACTGTCGGAACAGTTTCATCAATCTTTTCAAAAAGATTCTGCAGCGGTATTGATGTTTGTTGACTCGCTGGACATTCCTTTGCGACCGTTATTACAGGATGGCAGGCGTGCACAGCTAATGCGCCTGAGGGAAGGCAGGGCGTATTATTATGTAACAATGAATGCGGGGGGTGCCACATTGATTCATTCCGACAAAGTATATCCCGGAGGCGGGGCGGGGTTTAACCTGACCGGATCGGGACAGACTCTAGGTATGTGGGATGAATCGAGGGTAAGACTTACCCACAATGAATTTAATAATACCGGTGTACCAAGGGTGGTTCAACAAGATGCTGCTTCATTTATCAGTGATCATGCAACCCATGTTGCAGGCACCATGGTAGGCGGAGGGGTGGAAACTGATGCCAGGGGTATGTCGTATGAGGCAATGCTTGATGCATACGATTGGAACAATGATGATGGTGAGATGGCGAGTGCTGCAGCCGGCGGGCTGAGGGTTTCGCAACATTCTTATGGCTACGTTACCGGATGGGCATACGGCAATTTTTCCGGGTTTAATGATTGGCATTGGTTTGGCAATACAGGTATAAGTGAAACTGAAGATTATTTTTGGGGGTTTTACAGTTTTCAAGCGCATGATTGGGATCAAATAGCATTTGATGCACCAAATTATATTATTGTAAAATCTGCCGGTAATGACCGTGGCAGAGGACCGGCACCGGGCACCCAGCATTTTGTAAGAGATGAGCAAAACCAATGGGTTCTCAGCAATACGATTCGTGATCCGGATGGTGGAGCGGATGGGTATAAAACGATATCCCATGCGGGTAATGCAAAGAACATTATTACCGTTGGAGCAGTTAACTCTGCAGGCAACATGAGTTCTTTCAGCGGCTGGGGCCCCACTGACGACGGCAGGGTAAAGCCGGATGTGGTAGCCAAGGGGGTAGCCGTGTATTCAGCCCGGTCCAGCAACAACAACCACTATGGTCTTAAAAGCGGTACTTCCATGTCAGGGCCCATGGTGAGCGGCTCTGTGGGATTGCTGTTGGAGCATCAGGAAAACTTATACCCGGGAACACCCTTGCTTTCATCTACGCTAAAAGCCTTGATTTTGCATAGTGCAGATGATTTAATCGGTGGAACACCGGGCCCAGATTATCGTTTTGGCTGGGGGCTCATAAACACCGAGAGAGCTGTCGAAATTATGGCTGATAACAAAGCTTTTGAAGAAATACATATCATGGAGCTTGAGCTTAATGATAATCAGGATATCCTAATAGAAGTTCAGGCTTCCGGAGATGTGCCGCTACGGGCAACAATGGTTTGGACAGATGTGCCGGGCACAATACCACCTCCATCATTGAACCCGGCAGACCTGATGCTGGTCAATGATCTGGATATGCGTATTTCAGACCATCAAAACAACACCTACGAGCCATATATTCTTGATCCGGAAAACCCATCCCATGCTGCCACAACGGGCGACAATTACCGGGACAATGTGGAAATGATTCATATTGAAAACCCAACTGCCGAAGGCATTTATACCATCAGTATCAGCCATAAAGGATCGCTAAGTGATGGCAGCCAGCAATTATCTTTGGTTATTACCGGTAATATTCCCTTGAGTTCGGTTGCAAATCCCCAAAGTTTGACTGCCAATGCTGTAAGTGACAACCAAATTGACATAGCATGGGTTAAAAACAACAACAACAATAATGTGATGCTGGTGTACTCACCGGATAATGTTTTTGGGTTCCCTGAAGATGGGGTAACTTACCCACCGGGCGAAAGCATTCCGGGCGGAGGCCAGGTGCTTTACGCCGGTGAATCAACGGTTTTTTCCCATACCGGTCTGGAAGCATCAACCACTTATTATTACAGGGCTTACTCGTATGATGCTTCCAATAGTTACTCAACCGGACGTACAACCGGAGCAACCACGGATTGCTGGATCGTACAAACACTGCCATTTATTGAAGACTTCGATCAATCGTCCTCACTTCCACCCTGCTGGGAAATTATCGACTATGTTGGCAATGGTCAGATTTGGGAAATCGGTACACATGATGGCGGTTTAACAGGCACAACAGGCAACTATGCATTTATGAATAGTGATGCCTACGGGCCACAAGGCAATCAAAACACTGATCTGATCAGCCCTGTATTTGATTTTTCATCTTACATGAATATTACGCTCGCATTTTCTCATTTTTTTCAGCAGTATCAAAATGCTTCCACGGCATCACTCCATTATTCTATTGATGGGGGTTCTGTTTGGCAGGAAATAGCACAATGGAATTCAACCATTTCTAATCCGTCATTTTTTAGTGTAGCACTGCCCGATGCAGAAGGACAATCAAATGTCAGATTTAGATGGAACTATACAGGTTCGTGGGGGTGGTGGTGGAATGTTGACGATATTCAAATTTTCGGTCACAATCTTTCAACATACTCACTAATTTTGGAAGCTTTTCCTATTCAGGGAGGCAGTGTGTCAGGAGCAGGTGGATATCCTCCCGGAGCAACGGTTCCCGTTAGTGCCGATTCAAATACAGGCTACAACTTCGATGGCTGGAGCGGTGATACCCAGCACCTGGATGACCCCGGTCTGCCGCAGACCACCCTTACCATGCCCGCCGGCGATGTAAACCTGACCGCAAACTTCAGCCTGAAAACATATGTCATCAGTGCGGAGGCAGAGCCTTCGCAGGGAGGACAGGTTAGCGGCACGGGAATTTTCAACCACGGCGAAATCGTGACACTGGAAGCAATACCGGAAACAGGCTACCAGTTTGTGCAGTGGCAGGAAAACGGACTGGTGGTCATGGATGGAGATCAGCCTGCCGGACAAACATACACCTTTGCCGCTGAAACCGGCCGGCACCTGGTCGCACATTTTGAACCGATCCTGTATAGCATTGGCATTGCAGCAGAACCACCGCAGGGAGGAGAGGTAAACGGCGCAGGAGACTATCCGTCCGGAATGCAGGTTCCCGTTAGCGCTGATCCCAGCACCGGTTACAACTTTGACGGATGGAGCGG
>SKTQ01000261.1 GCA_007122505.1 Bacteroidales bacterium
AAATTGTTCTTGCCTTCGCCCTGGCGGGCACCGTAAATGGCGGCAATCACCATGAAAATGGGCAGCAGGATGGCGGCCTTGGCCGTGGTGGCAGAGATAAAGGCCGACAAAACCGTGTTGATGAGAATGAAACTAAGGAAAATCGAACCGGCATTTTTCCCGAAGCGCAGTATGAACCATAGTGCAAAGCGTTTGGCAACCCCGGTGGCCACCAGCATACTGGCCAGGATAAACGACATGATGTTGAGCCACATTACCCTGTGTCCGAGCTGCGCATAGGCAGTAGTCTCAGGCAGCACACCTGTTAGCACCAAGGCAATGATCAGGATTAGCGATGTCTGGTAGTTGGGCAGGGCTTGCGTCATCCACAATATAATGGCAGCCAGAAAAATCGCCAGCATGTATCCATTGCTTTTTGAAAAAGCGGCACTGCCGATCTCATCAAACCGAAGCCTCGCCGATTCCGACACAAGTGTTTCGGGGTCAATGTTCTGCAAAAAAGGAAGATCGATAACAAAGGCAAACAAAATGAAAACCAGCAGAGCGAGCGGATTGCCAATGGTCTCTAACCATTTTTCGAAACCTGTTTTTTCCCGTTTTGGCAGGCGCTCTATGCGGTAATTATGCATGTCCAGCGGGTCTACGCCATTATTATTCAGAATGGGATCATCTTGCGTTTCCCTGTTTTTCTCTTCACCTGGATTTGTCATGATTGTTTATATTTTGGTTTGACAGGTCAAACCTTGTCACTACAATCGATAATCGGCAATCGGTAATCGAGAATCGATTTACCAGTGTTTATATGGGTTTTTCATCAACATCGAATTATAATACTTTGTGTAGCCGGTAACTTCCTCTCCGAGCCATTCCGGTTTCTTAAAGGCTTCATCTTCGGATTTCAGTTCCACTTCGGCAATGATCAGTCCCTGGTTTTCACCAAAGAACTCATCAACTTCAAAGGAGTGTTCACCCGATTTGACAATATACCTGATCTTATCGATCACGCCGGGTTCGCAGATAGCCAGTAACTCTTCGGCCTCCTTTACAGGAATTTCTGTTTCCCATTCGTAACGGCTGGCACCCGACTCATTGCCAATCCCTTTGATGGTCAGGAAGCCCTTTTCACCTTTAACCCTGACGCGAACAGTTCGTTCCGGTACCGATGATAAATAACCCTGTATGATCCTTGTTTGTTTGATAGCCTCCGGTTTAAAATCCCCTTTGACCAAAAATTTTCTTTCTATTTCCTGTGCCATTTTATTGTTTTTGTTCTTAGTTTTTTATTTGTTGATTCTGTTTTTTGCGTGCTTTGCGTGGAATTTTTTGTTCCTCGCAAAGTGCGCAAAGATAAAAATACGCAAAGCGCGCAAAGATGTCATGATTTGACATGTCACTCAGCTCCCAGCTCTCATCTCCCAGCTCCCAGCTCTCAACTCTCAGCTCTCAGCTCTCAGCTCTCAGCTCCCAGCTCCCAGCTCCCATCCCTCAGCTCTCAGCTCCCATCTCTCAGCTCCCAGCTCCCAGCTCCCATCATTCATTCGCCAGCGGCTTATTAATCATCCCGATCACCCGCTTGATTGCCTGCAGGTAATTGATATTTTCCACCCCTTCTAATCCTACGTCCTTTAATGTTTTTTTGATGTCTTCCACTTCCGTGGATTCGGAATTAATGGTTGACACCAGGGCACCATTGATTTGCACATATCCAAATTCACAAATGGTATCGTTAACCATATATCCAAAACGTTCCTTGTTAACGCGCACCGCCTGCAGGTCGGGGTGGGCGTAGATCATCTCCATAAACTCCCCGAAAGTGTAGGTTTCCTTTTCCAGGGAAGGCATCTCCACCTGGAAAGCCGGAAACACCTCATTTTTCAATACATCGGCGGCAATCGGAAATTCTCCTTTCATGAGTGGATTCCACTGTTCCAGTCCGTCAACGGTCTGCACATAAGTTTTAATGTCCATTTTGCCATCGCGTATTTTGGTGTTGTTGATGTCGTTGGTACGCGACAGGATGTAAACTTCTTCGGAGTAACGTTCCCAAACTTTCTCTGGTACAGGTACTGAGAGGCGCGACATTCGGTAGTGTTGCTCGTCAAAGTCTTGTCCGAACGTGCGGAATTCAAATCGTGGTTTGGATATTTCGCCGATCTTCATTTTATCTTTGGTCATTTTTCAGGTTTTAAAGTCCATTAATGATTTATGATGTGTGCCCGGGGTCACCCTCATCAGGCTTATTGCATGATCAGGGTGACGCCCCTGCTTTACATCAATCAATAATCCATAAGATTAATCGATGGCAACCCCATCAATGCTTACATTGTCAAGACGGTTGTTACCGCTATCGTTATCATTGCCTTCACCAATGAATAGAATTCTGAACATGGCGTTTGGGTTGTCATTTAGCTCAGGATAGCCTGATAGGATAATCCTTCTCTCTGTCCACCCCTCCTCTTCATCCCGAAGGTTATTTACATAATATGGATCCTGCAGGTCTGTCCAGTTGGCACTGCCATCAGCTGAAAACTGAAGTTGCTGTGTCTGATTTCCATTATCTGTTCTTGTGGTTGCATAGGTTAAAACCAAATCTTTATACCCTGTAGTGGGGGTCGCAATGTGCGTTTCCCTGTTGTTTGAGGGGTTGCGCAAGCGAAGCACCGCACCATCATCTTGCGGCTGACCCAGCCTGAGGTTGTAGTTTGAGACTTCATCCCCTTCCCTGTGTGAACGGAAGTCCATCGCTCCACCATCACCAGGATAGGTTATAAACCCTGCAGCAAGACCATTTATGGTATAGTCTGTAAAAACTTCACCCTCTTCTGTTATCTCTTCATCATTGAAGTGCCAGTAGTGGATAAGCTCCTGTGTTCCTGTCTCACCTGCTTCAAAGATGGCTGTGATTTGCACATTTTCCCCCGGCATCTGGTAGGTGAAAGCGGTTTCTTCTGATATTACGTCGTCACCAATTTTCCAATTGATAAAGTCATAGCCGGGATAAGGCTCTACTTCAACATTTATTGTTTCCCCTTCAACATAGGTTCCGCCACCGGTCAGCAGGCCTGCATCAGGCGGACTGGTTAGCAGTGTCAACGTATATCTTACTTCAAGATCATCATCATCAACACAAGAATAGAATAAGAAAGCCGGAATTAGAAGTGTTAATAATAAGCTAAAATACTTTTTCATTGTTTGTTGTTTTTTTTGTGTACAAAATGTATGAGGTTTTAGATAGTCATTGTTTTAGAATGCCACCTGGAAGCGCAAAGCAAGGAAGTGAAAGCGTTCGCCTGGTTCTCCAAAACTCGGGTCAACGGCAAAAGGATCTCTTGTAAGGGCACCGGTATTATCATAACCGATAAACGCATCGCCCCTGCGGTTTGCATAACGGTCAAAGTTCAGGTAGCCATAATTCAACTGAAGTTTAACATTCCTTGGGGCATAATAGTTTATGGCAAACGTAAAGCCTTCTCCTGAACCACCCATCACACCCCAGTCGTCGGGACTGTCACCTCGTTGATTGTTAAAGTCTGTAAAGTCGTAACGGAAAGCAACTTCAATGTCGCCCCAGGGTTTCCCATTGATGGGCTGTGTATATTCGCCTTGGTAGTTATTGTAGAGTTGTGTGCCACCAAACAGCAGATAACTGCCCATGATATAAAAACCGCTGAAGGTTTCCGATTCGCGCGGGTTGCCCGCAGAATCATCCAGTCGGTTTACCGTTGAGTGGATGTACTCGGTTTGCATTCTAAACGCTTTGTAATTAGCGGCAAACTCAAGGTTATAGAGTTGGTAATTGTCTACGTGCAGCATATGGCTGGTATCCAGGTATTTTTTTCTGTTGAGGTTGTTGTTGGAACGGGCATCATAACGCAGGCTCGGAAATCTGCTGCCAGACACGTGCGTTTTTGGAGTGCGGTATGAACCGGCTACACCAAAATGAAGGCCACGATCAATTTCATGCCAGTATGGGATAAAGGTAAGCTTACCGGTTAACGAGTAACCTTCGTTCCAGCCATGGTCTCTTTGGTTGTCTTTTCTGTTTTGCACTGCTTCATAATCACCCACATCCTGAAAGTGCCATCCGGCAACGGCTACCACATATGGACGGTGATAGTGGAACTGAAGACCAATGTGGCGTGATGGGGCAATTGCCCGCAAAGCTGCCGGACGCTCCATAAAGGTAAGCCAGCGTGATGAGGTATTCTGTTCCATTGAAAATCGTTCTTTAAAGTTACCGGCTTTGATATCCAAACGCGGATTCACGGTATACATCAGGAAAGCGTCTTTTAGGTCGGCCAAAGCATCGGCAAAGTCCATATCAATTTCTGCCTCAAGTTTATCTGTAAGCTCTGCTTTGAAGGCCATACGCACGCGGCGCATGGCTACGGCATTACCTATGTCATTGTACGTATCACCAAAGAAAAATGAACCATCTGCCTGCACACGCAAGTCGAGCCACATCTTATATTCCTGGTCAGGACTCTCAAAAACCAGGATGCCCTCACGTTCTTCCACTGCCAGAGGGGTCCTGTTTACCCGCCTGCCATATTGGTTAAACCTAACGTTGTGAACCAGTTCAGCATTCACCAGGGTTCTGCCGCCAATGGCCAACTCCTTGGTGTCATGGTCTTCATGCGTAAAAACAAGTACCAGCGACGAATTTTCCGGTACTTCCATGCTGTACCGACCGGCTGAGTCGGTTGAAACAGCTGTGATAGCCCCCTTTAACCTTACCGAGACTTCTGCAATGGGTTCTCCGTCCAGGCTGGATGTAACCAGGCCTGTTACCGTGCGCGACTGGCCGTATGCAAAAGCAGTCAGACAGATCAGCACACACAGCATTAATAATTGTTGAACTTTTTTCATAAGTGTAAATTTGTTGAATAAATGGATGAAAATGACTTTGGTTGTATAAAGGTTCAGTTAACCTTCGTTTATAAATTGGTTAAGAATTCGTGGACATTGGCCCTTTCTTTGAGCCCTATTTTCTTTCTCAAACGGTACCGGGCAATTTCGGCACTTTTGGTTGAAATATTCATCAGGGTTGCAATTTCTTTGGAAGAAAGATTTAACCTGAGCAGAATAGCCAGCCGCTTTTCTTTTTCTGTCAAATCAGGAAAACGTTCAGTAAGTTTTACGATGAAATCCCGGTGGGTTTGTTCGATCTTTCCATAGAAGTCGTCAATCTCCCGAGCAAACGACATGCGTTGTTTTAACCTGGCAGACAAGGCCTTTAGCTCCCGGTCACGTTTTTCAAGATCTTTTTCTCCGATAAGACGGCTGATCTGCTCACTGACACTCTCCAGAAACTTTTTCTGATCGCTGATATTCAGCAGTATATTGTTGTACTCTTGCCGTTTGATCTCCAGTTGGTTGCTCAGCATGGTGTTCTCCATCTGGATGGCATTGATCTCCATGTCATTGAGCGCTTTTTGGGCGTTGAAGTATTGATTTTGGTGAGTTAACAGTTCATTTTCTGTTTTCAGCCGCTTTTTTTGCAGCCGGAAAAACAGGTAAACAAGCAAAACAATGATGGCCATTGACAGGATAAGCAATCCCGGCAACACCATGTTGATTTGTTGCGCCACGTCGGCCAGCATTGAAGGCTCAGACTCAATGGCAGGCATTTCAATGATCTCTGCCGGAATCTGTTTTGTGACAGCAATCCCGAAAACGTTTTGAACAAAAAACAGGGCAAAAAATGTAAAGATTCCTGCCGTGATGGGAGTGATGATCCAACCCAGCGCCACGCCGCTCAATGTTTTGATCTTGATTTCCCTGGCACCTTTTACAAGACCGATTCCCAAAACAGCACCAATAACCACCTGTGTGCTTGAAACCGGTACGAGTGGCAATGGCGGAAGACCTATTGCCATGAGCATCTCAGAGAAACGGATGGATGAAAACAGGAATAGGACCAGTGCCTGGGCCAATACCACGATAAAAGCTGCTTCGGGAGTGAGTGCAAGGATGCCCCGCCCCACTGTTTGCATTACCCGCTCAGAATAGGTAAATATGCCTACCGCAATAGCCAAACCACCCAGGAGGAAAAGTATTTGCACGCCATCCAGCGTGAATATGCCAAAATTCAGCAGAATATCGGGGGCTGAAGGAACAAATACCCCCATTACATTGGCAATATTGTTTGCTCCCAGACTGTAGGCACCAAATGCGCCCGCCATGATCAGTGCTATCCGGATGTAGGTGTCCAGCTTGATCACGTGAATCTTTGTTCGCCGTAATGTCTTTCTAAGTAAAATGTACAGGATGGCTGCGAATATCATCCCCAGTACCGGTCCACTCACCCAGGTGCTGACAATTTTTGTAAGCACGCTGTAGTCCGTATCAGAGCCGGTAAAGAATGTCCAGCCGAGGATAGCGCCAACCACAGCCTGGCTGGTGGATACAGGCAGGCGCGCGCGGGTCATCAGGAAAACAGTAAATCCGGCAAAAAGAGCAACCGTGAACGCACCTCCGAGAGCATCCACTTCACCAAGCCCGGTGAGTGTTTCCGATGCCCCACGGCCCTGAAATACTGCTCCCAGAACAACGAAAATACTGGCTATCCATGCCGCTCTTCTAAAGCTGATCATCCTGGAGCCAACCGCCGTACCAAAAATATTGGCCGCATCGTTTGACCCCAGTGACCAACCCAGCAATAATCCGCTTGAAATAAAGATTAAAAACAACATGAAAAAACCCTCAATAATTTATGTCGCCGTGCAATTTAAGTTGTTCGTTTGATCGCCATGATGGATAAAACATCCGCTACCCGCTCTGCCGCATCCGACAGGTTTTCAATATGCAGTGTGAAGTAGCGCAAATGAAATTTCTCACTCAACTTTTCAATGGGTAACTCCTGGAAAACCCGTCTCTTAATGGAATCTGCCAATTTGTCTGCCTCTTTTTCATACAGATATACCCTGTGTATCTTCTCTTTGACCAACTCCGGACTCCTGAAATACGCCCGGGCAGCCGGTACAACAGATTCTATAGCCGCAGCCGACAATTCACTCAGCTTCACAAAGTCCTGGTTTAATTCCGCAGGGATCTTCGGAACTTCAACATCAAATTGAAACAAATTCTTCTTTGCCAAATCAATGGTATTGTCTAATTCCTCCAGCAAGCGCATGATATCACCACGAAGCTGAGGCATGAGCGATTGGGTGTACAATATGTTCTCAACCTTGCGCCGGTAAATGTCTGCATCTGTCTCCAATGCCGATAAGGTTTTTAAATTATCCACAAAGTTTTCCCTGTTTCCGTAGAGATAATTTTTTACACCTTCCTTGAAAATGATTGCACCACGGTCAATGGTGTTAAGAAAATTGTCAATCAACTCAATGGATTTGTTCGCGTGCTTAAAAGGTTTCATGGCAGAATTTTTTGATCATTGAACGAGGCAAATATATGTATTAAATTGTCTGAATAATTATTTTATGTTTAGTCTGTGTTTTCTTAATAAAAAAATAATGTAGTATTAATAAAATAATAAAATAACTAATAATGAATTAAATAGATTACAAATAGTAGATATATAATTTTACAATAATCATGATATTTATTAATATGTAGTGGTGTTGTAGCGTTTATTTGTGCTTTGACAATCAACTTGAGAAGTGGATTTCAAATTGGCTTGACCAATTAATTCCAAACTATCCATTAAGTTTTTATTAATAACGGTCACAATTTTGTTTTCAACGGAAAGATTAGTATATTGCAAAGGTTTTATCAGGAAAATGTATTGTTTTGATAGAACTGTTTAAGTAAACTCAAATCTTACCCCAATTTTAACTATTAACCAAAATCCTCTAATCATGAAGAAACGAATCAAAATACCCCCTTAGATTGTAGCATTCAATTTATTAGGAAAACTTTCTTCTTATTGATGTATCAATCTGTACTATAAAAACCAAAACCAAATATTAACTTATGAAGAAAAAAGTACAATTTGCCATCCCAATGGTGATGGCCTTCATGCTGTTTTTTGGCTTACAAAGCCAAGGACAGGTGTATGAAACAACCTTTGAGGTAGATGAGAACTGGGGTTCTCCTGACGGTGGACCGATGAATGGGTATAATGATAAGACCTATACGGACAGCGACTGGTTCTTTGAATCAACCCAGGCTTTCAGAGGTGATCCCGGCGAATCTTATGGTGGTTCACCTTATTCTTTCCGCGATCGCGGTGATTTCTCCGTGATGAACACAAACCCAATTTCCGGCATGACGGGCTTCAGCCTCCAGTTGCGTGACTGGATGCTTGGAAGCGGTGTCGCCAGGGACCTCAACATCAGCTATGATGGAGGTACCAACTGGGAAACAGTTGCTGTAATTGACAAAGCCTGGTTCGATGACTACCAGGTGTACCAGGAGTACATGTACATTTTCCCGGGCGGTGAACAAGACTTTGCCGCTGACGAATTCCGGATGGAATTGGTTGGAGGAAACGGTGCCAACACAAGCCGTATCAACATTGGTCAGTTTGTGGCACTGGGTGAAATGGACGCAGTGGCAACACCCGGCTTTTCTCCCAATGGTGGGTCTTTTTATGCTCCCGTTGAGGTAAGCATTACAACAGCTACACCCGGTGCAGATATTTTCTACAGTATGGAATCAGATGACGGGCCCTGGACCGCCTATGTCGATCCCTTTACTGTAGATGAAACAACCACCATCTGGGCGTATGCCAGTGCGGACGGTATGGATGACAGCAACGTGGCCAGTGCCCATTTCGTTTTTCCTGATGTTACGGAGGTAGCGACACTTGCCGAACTGAGAGATATGCCCGACGATGGAACAGTTTACATGTTCACGGGTGATGCTGTGATTGTTGCCATGGATGGATTCAGAAACAGGAAGTTTATCCAGGATGCCACCGCAGCCATATTGATTGACGATCAACCGGGCACCATCACAACAGAATACGACCTTTATGATGTGATCACAGATGTGGTGGGCAAAATAAATATCTGGAACAACATGATA
>SKTQ01000300.1 GCA_007122505.1 Bacteroidales bacterium
AGTCTTCCAGCAGATCGTAAAGATTCCATTCGCTGCTCGAAACATAAAAGAATGGATGAAAAGCATCCTTTTCAACGCCTCTTTCCAGGGCACAGTAAAATGAAGCAACACCCTTGAAAGGTACCCGCATTATGGCATTTTTAAAGAGCATAAGCCGAAGTTTCCGGAAAGTATTGGTAGAATGCGACACCAGAACGGTATCATCGATATCTGAAACGATCACTCTTTTTTCGTTTGGCGAAACAATGCGAACTTCACCTTTGGCGGTTACCAGGGGTTGATTTTTAACTATCTCATCCAACAACATAAATTCAACGGTATGCCAGTCTCTTTTTAGAATGGCAGGTGAAATATCTTTTACATTGAAGTAAAAAGAGAAAAAACCCAACTCATCAGTTTCGGCAACGGCCTTTTTACCCAGAAAACTTGCTTCAACCTTTACCCCCGGTATCTGATCGCTTGAAAACCGCTTGATCATAGCAAGCACATTTCTCCACACATGCTGTTTATCGACGGGTTTTTCCAGGCCCTTGTCTTCGATCACCATACCCCTGATATACACATGCTGATCATTGCCGAATCCGCGATAGGCAAGTATCCGGGGTTTCCCCAGCCAGCCGGCCTTTTGTTTTAAATAAATTTTGAATAGTTTAAAGGGTTTTTTTACTCCCTTTAAAATGGGTTTGAAAACTTTCATGACATTTTGTATACTACCTGTTTCCTTTTGAAGTTTTATTATTACTGCAAGTGGCGAATAATCATGTATGATTCAAGCTACAAAAAATGAACTTTTTAACTAATTGCAAACCATGCAAAAGCTGTTCCGTGATGTATTTTTGAGTTTCCAGTTACAATTGTGATGTAACAACCACCTCTCAAATAAACAACAAGATATGAAAATACTATTCGTTGTCAACCCGGTATCCGGAAAAACCGGCAAAAAAAACATTGAGAAGATCATTACAGAATATGCTGCTCAATATCATTTTAGTTGGGAAACCTGCCATACAGAAAAGCAGGACTCCGGTAACAAAATTCAAAAAAAGATTGGAGAATTCAATCCAGATCTTGTCATAGTGGTTGGTGGAGACGGAACCATAAATCTTGTTGGAGGCTTACTTTTGAACAGTGCCATAGAAATTGGCATTCTTCCGGCTGGTTCTGCCAATGGCCTTGCCTACAACCTTGATATTCCGGGCAATTTTGGAGAAGCCTTGCAACAAACGCTGAAAGCAAAAGCGCAACCCTTTGATATAATCCGCATCAACCAGCATCACATTTGTCTGCATTTGGGCGATGTGGGAATTAATGCACAAACGGTTAAACGCTTTGAAAAGGAAGGATCAAAAGGTTTTTTTGGCTATGGAAAACATATGATACAAGAGCTTCGGACAAAAAAGCAGGCATTCTCCTTTTACCTGTCAACTGAAGGGCATAAAAAAAAATATACAGCAGAAATGCTTGTCCTGGCCAATGCCAAAGCATACGGAACGGGGGCCATGATTAACAGGGATGGCAAAACCGATGATGGCAAGTTTGAAATCATCATCATAAAACCTTATCCCTGGTGGAGCCTGTTTCGTTTGATGAGGTTGCTTTTTATTGGCAAACGCACCCATGTGGATTTTGTAAAGGTGTTGTCTGTCAGCAAGGCAGATATACAATTCAGCAAGCCCCAGGACCTTCAGGCCGATGGTGAAATGATTGAAGCCATATCGGCAATCCGCGCAGAAATTGTGCCTGCTGCATTAAAGATTCGTTATTAAAAATTTCTGTTTCCTTTTCATTTACTAGCGCCCCGACATCAATGCACCGGGGGAGCTAAAGGTATAATGTGCAATATTTTCCCCAGTGTTTTTATAATGAAGACGGATTTGGTGAATTCGTCACTTACCTGGCTATTCAAAAGCCACAGGCTGATTTTCCTGACAATACCGCAGTTCGTGCAAACAGACAAAAAGGATAAAACAAGAAAAATATCTCATGGTATAGTAATTGACAGTTCGCAGGTAAGATGCAAAGCATAAATACACTGATTATCTAATAAGTATTAAAGAAAACGATTATGGCACTAAAAAAGGTTTGGATTGAGAAAGGATGCACCGCATGTGTATTATGCGTTGACATTTTCCCCCAGGTATTTAAAATGGCTAATGGTACTGCTGCTGTTAGGAAGGATGTACATCTTGGCATTGAAAAGGATAGCATAAAAGAGGCAGCTGGCATCTGCCCGGAGGAAGTTATCCACTATGAAGAGTAAACCATAAAACTATGAAGAGTAAACCATAAAACGGAATTATTATGAGTAATTATATTCGATTCTTTAGTGACTTAACCAATGAGGATACAGCTAAGGTAGGAGGGAAAAATGCCTCTCTTGGCGAAATGATAAGCAAGCTCGAACCCAAAGGCATTCGTATTCCGGCCGGATATGCCACCACAGCTACTGCATACTGGGACTATTTGGACCACAATGGGTTGCGGGAAAAGCTGCAGGAATTACTTAACAATCTGGACAAAAAGGAGTTCAAAAACCTGAGACAAACAGGGAAAAAAGCACGTGAACTGATTATGAAAGGAGAGTTTCCGGCAGAGCTTGCGAAAAACATCAAGGAGGCCTATAAAACGCTTGAAGAAAAAGAAGAGGTACTGACCAGTGTTGCTGTCAGGAGCAGCGCAACGGCGGAAGATCTTCCGGAAGCCTCATTTGCCGGACAGCACGACTCTTTCATGAACGTAAAAGGCCCTGAAAAAACACTGGAGGCCTGCAAAAAATGTTTTGCATCTCTTTTTACAGACCGCGCCATCCAGTACCGTGAGCATAATGGATTTGATCATATGAAAGTGGCACTTTCGGCGGGGGTGCAAAAAATGGTACGTGCTGATAAAGCTTCGGCGGGAGTAATTTTTACTATACTTCCGGAGAGTGGTTATGAAGAGGTGATATTCCTCACGGGCTCATGGGGTTTGGGTGACAATGTGGTGCAGGGTGCTGTTAATGCAGATGAGTTTCATGTCTTTAAACCGTCATTAAAAAAAGGAATGCTTGCTATTATCTCAAAAAAAATCGGTACCAAAGAGAAAAAAATGGTGTATACCAAAAGCAGCGAGAAAAGCAAAGCAACCACAAAAAACATAAAAACTCCCTTAAAAGACAGGAAAAAATTCATTCTTACCAATGAAGAAATAAGGTTATTGGCCAGGTGGTCGCTGGAAATTGAAGAGCATTACGATATGCCTATGGATATTGAGTGGGCAAAAGACGGAGAAAGTGGTGAGCTTTATATCGTGCAAGCTCGTCCTGAAACGGTACACAGCAGTGAAGAAAAGACAAAAATTAAAGAATACCGGCTGAAAGGTGAGGGCAAAGTGCTTGCTTCAGGGACTGCTATTGGAGAGAAAGTCGCAAAAGGCACAGCCCGGATCCTTGGTTCTCCTGATGAGTCTGAAAAGCTGAGGGAAGGAGACGTGCTGATAACTGAAATAACAAACCCTGACTGGGATAATGTAATGAAAAAAGCTTCTGCAATCATTACTGATAGTGGTGGTCGCACCAGCCACGCTGCAATTGTAGCCCGGGAACTTGGAGCCGTTGCAGTGGTAGGTACTGAAAATGCAACCAGCGCTATTAAAGACGGTCAGCAAATAACCGTTTCATGTGCCGAAGGGGAAAAAGGAAATATTTATGAAGGATCCCTGGAATGGGAAGAAGAGGAAATTGATTTCTCAAAATATGATGAACCTTCAACAGAGGTGATGCTCATACTGGCAGATCCTTCAATAGCATATTCTTACAGCGATTATCCTGTTAAGGGTGTTGGTTTGATGCGCCTGGAGTTTGTAATAAACAATGCCATCCAGACACACCCCCTTGCACTTGCTGAATATGATACCCTTAAAGATAAAAAAGCAAAAAAGACCATAAAAGAACTCACAGCGTCCTATGATGACAAACGACTATACTTTGTTGAAAAACTGGCTGAAGGGGTTGCTCAAATCGCCGCTGCCTTTTATCCGCGCGATGTAATAGTACGCTTGACAGATTTCAAATCCAATGAATACGCCAATTTGATCGGGGGCAAAGAATTTGAACCTGATGAAGAAAATCCGATGCTTGGCTTCAGAGGAGCTTCCAGGTATTACAGCGAAGAATACAAAGAAGGATTTAAAATGGAATGCGAAGCCATGAAGATGGTAAGAGACCAAATGGGATTCACCAATGTAAAACTTATGATACCCTTTTGCCGGACTGTGGAAGAAGGCAAAAGAGTAGTCAACCTGATGGGTGAATACGGTTTAAAACAAGGCTGGAACGACCTGGAAATATATGTTATGAGCGAAATTCCCTCTAATGTAATGGAGGGTGAAGAACTGGCCGGGGTATTTGATGGGTTCTCCATTGGTTCTAATGACCTTACCCAGTTAACCCTTGGTCTTGATCGCGACTCTGAACTGGTTAGCAGATTATTTGATGAGAACAATGCCGCTTCCAAACAAATGATCACTATGGCCATTGAAAAAGCAAAAAAGAAGGGCAGAAAAATTGGCTTATGCGGCCAGGCACCCAGTGATTTCCCCGATTTTGCCAGATTCCTGGTTGAACAAGGCATTGACAGCATTTCATTTAATCCCGATGCTGTAGCAAAAGGCATTAAAAACATCCTGGAGGCAGAAGGAAAATAAGCGAAACCGCTCATATTGCCATTTGATACCCTAACCTGAAAAAGGAAATAATTTTTTTTTACATCGGGGTATATATAATACGTAAAATCATTTTTATGAAAACAACAATATTCAGTATTGCAACATATGAAAAACCATTCCTGGAACAAGGTAATCAGGATGGTCTGGAATTAATTTTTGAAAAAGAAAAACTCCATGCAGACACTGCCGGCCTTGCTAAAGGAAGTGAAGCAGTTTCCATATTTGCCAGTGACGAGGTTCCGGCACCGGTTCTGGAAAAACTGAAAGAGATTGGGGTAAAATATATTGCGACCCGAACAACAGGTATCGATCATATTGACACTGATAAAGCCAAAGAGCTCGACATAAAAGTGGCCCATGTTCCAAGTTATTCACCCCACAGTGTAGCAGAGCATAGTATAGCACTTATGCTGGCACTTAATCGTAATCTCATTACGGCTCATTCTAAAGCGAAAGATTACAACTTTTTGCTGGACGGCCTGGTGGGCTTCGACATGAACAACAAGACCGTGGGGATGATCGGAGCCGGAGAAATTGGCAGTGTAAGTGCCAAAATCCTAAACGGGTTTGGATGTAAACTGCTTATATTTGATATTGACGTTAACGAAGATCTTGTTGGGAAATATGGAGCCGAATATGTGGACATTGACGAACTATGCAGGAAATCTGATATTATAACCATTCACGCCCCTTACACTGAAGATACCGAGTACCTGATCAACAAAGAAAAAGTTGACATGATGAAAGATGGTGTGATGATTATTAACACCGCAAGGGGAGCAATTTGCAAAACAGAGGATCTCATTGAAGGTTTGAAAAATGAAAAAATTGGTTCTCTGGGTATTGATGTGTATGAGTATGAAAAAGGGCTCTTTTTTGAAGACCACTCATGCGAGATCATGAAAGACGATCTGTTTGTACGCTTGATGGGATTTAAAAATGTCCTGGTTACTGCACACCAGGCTTTTCTAACCCGGGAGGCATTAAAAGAAAACATCGATACCACACTTGCAAACTTGCGCAAATGGGCCAAAGGTGAGAACGCTGACTATGAAGTCGGTTGAGATTGAAAGGAATTTGATTTTCTATTTATAACAAATCAAAAAAAATCTGCAAAAACTGGCCGTTTATGTTCGATTGAGGCGTTTTCAAAAGTTGCTTACGTGTATGAATGATATCCTTCTTGCCGTACTTGGTTTTTTCTCTGTTTTGGTAATTTTTGTGCTGATGGCCGGTTTTCGTTGGCCAGCCACGCGGGCTATGCCTGTGGCCTTTATGATTGTTCTGGCACTGGCATTTTTTGTTTGGGGAATTTACCCTGAATACATCTTTGCAGCTGGTATTAATGGGATGGTGATCGCCATTGAAATATTGTTAATTGTATTGGGCGCACTTGCATTGCTGTTCACATTACATCAGAGCGGAGCCATAGCTGCTATTAACAGAGGCTTTACCGGCATTTCACCGGATAAAAGGGTGCAAGCCATTATTATATGCTGGTTTTTCGGAAGTTTTATTGAAGGTGCCGCAGGCTTTGGCACGCCTGCAGCTCTTACCGCACCTTTACTCTTATCGTTGGGGTTCCCTGCTCTTGCCGCTGTTATGGTTGCCCTTATTGCCAACAGTACCGCTGTTTCATTCGGAGCTGTGGGAACTCCTACCCATATTGGTGTGGCAACGTCACTTGACGTTCAAAGTGTTCATCAAACCCTTGAAGGGCAACATATGAGTTTAGACTATCTTGTTCAGCAAACTGCTGCCTGGACTGCAGTGCAACATATCCTGCCAGCCCTGGTTGTACCTTTGCTCATGACTGTGTTGTTAACCCGGTTTTTTGGAGAAAAAAAAAGCATCAGGGAAGGTTTACAAATCTGGCCCTTTGCCCTGTTTGCCGCTTTATGCTTCATTGCCCCTTATGTTTTGGTGGCTGTGTTGCTGGGCCCCGAATTTCCAAGCATTTTTGGCGGACTAATCGGGTTATTGATCATTATCCCTACTACAAAAGCAGGATTTTTAATGCCCAAAAAACATTGGAACTTCCCCGAAAAGGAAAGATGGGACGCATCATGGAAAGGTTCCATTGCAGTTGACAAGAAAACAAATGATAAGCAAATGCCGCTATTAAAAGCCTGGATGCCATACATTGCAATTGCCCTGCTGCTGGTTTTGACACGAATTGATCTTTTGCCTCTTGGCGAGTGGCTCAAATCCGTTACGCTTGAAACTTCTAATCTGTTTGATACCAATATTTCCATCAACTTTGAACCCCTGCATAACCCGGGTATACTTCCATTTATGTTGATTGCACTTTTGTGTGTTCCTGCTTACAGAATGGGAAAAAAGCAGGTAAAAATGGCATGGTATGAAACCTTTAAAAGAATAAAGGGACCGGCAGTCGCCTTGATTTTTGCCGTTCCCATGGTGCGCCTGATGATGCAATCGGGTAACAACCCCGATGAGTTAGCAAGTATGCCCATTGCCATGGCCCGGTCCATATCCTCTGTTTTCCAAAGTGCCTGGCCACTGGTTAGTCCATTAATGGGTGCTTTGGGAACATTTATTACCGGATCAAATTCTGTTTCCAACATGCTTTTTGGATTTTTCCAGTACTCAGTGGCAGAACAAACAGATATCTCAAGAACAATTATCGTAAGCCTGCAAAATGCAGGCGGTGCACTGGGCAATATGGTAGCCGTGCACAATATCATCGCTGCCTGCGCTACGGTAGGGCTTACAGGTGTTGAAGGTATATTGCTGAAAAGAAATGCCATCCCTTCAATGATACTGGTATTACTGGCCGGATTGACGGGTTTGATATTAACCTATTTTGTCGTACCTGGATTATTCTGAAAATAAAAAAAAGCAATGGAAAATTGGGGAGGAATTTCTACAGCCTGCACAATTTTGTTGCATATAAAGTGGCTGATTGGCATTGACCCATAAACATCCAAAAGATTGATTTCAAAAAAAAATAACTTTTCGATCTGATTAACAGAAAGATACAAATAATGATAAAGAAATACGAAATCCATATTTACATTCTTTTTGCTCACGGTATAATTATTGGCATATAATAGCTACGCGGATCATTGGATCCCATTAACGAGTTAATGATAAATTAAAACACAAGTATGATGGAAAAGTTAGAAATTAAAGGCAACTGGAATGAAATCAAAGGCAAATTGAAACAAAAATATGCCAATCTTACAGATGAAGACCTTTTATTTACAGAAGGCAAGACCGAGGAACTTTTGGGAAAGCTACAGAAAAAAACGGGCAAATCCCGGAAAGAACTCATAAATGAAATAGAGTCTTTATAGCCGGGTTGACAGATGTTAAATTCCAAAATAACAAACCCCAAAACCAAAAGTTATGACATTTCTTGAAATTATCGTTATTGCATTGGCAGCCATTGTGATTGGCAGCCTTTTCTTTTTTGTTTTTAAAGCCGCAGGTCCCTGGGGCAGCTTCTGGATATTTATCCTCGTTCTGATACTCGCAGGTTGGGCAGCAGCAGCATGGGTGAGGCCTATAGGTCCGGTTTACTGGAATATTTCATGGATACCGGTGCTATTTGTAATTATACTTTTTGCCTTGTTCCTGGCTGCATTAACTCCAACACGGCGAGAATCAGAAATCATTGAAAAAACGCACGAACGAGAACCACATACTGAGGATGCTGCCGCGTTTACCCTCAGTTTCTTTTTCTGGGCTTTCATTATTTTTCTTTTCGCCGCAGTTATCGGGGGCTTACTTACATAATCCACAACCTTAAAAATGCATATTTATGTTTAAAATACTGGATTTCACCAAAGAGAATCTGACGGCCCTTCAAGTTGAAGGAAAAGTTACCAAGGATGATTACGAAAAGCTGAGTGCCTTGTTCGAGAAAAACGAACGTGAATATGACAAGCAAAAGCTCTATTTTGAGATTGATAAAATTGAAGGCATTACAGCTAAAGCTTTATGGGAGGACTTTAAAATTTATTTTACCCATGTTAAAAATTTTGAGAAAGTTGCCATCATTGGTGATAGTGACATGGTGAAAACGCTTACAAAGCTTAGTAGCCCTTTTATTTCTGGCGATGTAAAGTTTTTCAATATTCGTGAAGCATCAAAAGCCAAAGACTGGATAATGAAGTAATCCTTTTAAAGAATCAAAAGATG
>SKTQ01000134.1 GCA_007122505.1 Bacteroidales bacterium
ATTCATCCGGATGATGGTACTCTGGTGGAAGCTGAAAACCTCATCTCCGGCGAGGGCTTGAGGCGTTTTGTTGAGGAAGCTGTAACAAACTTTGCCCATTTTGCGCCATTTGGACTGGTACTGGTTATGCTGATGGGTGTATCCATAGCCGAACGCAGCGGCTTGCTTGCAGTAGCCATGAGAACCGTGGCATTCTCAGTGCCCAAAAAAATCGTCCTCCCCGTGATATTCATCATCGGGGCTTGCGGCAATATCGGATCAGATGCGGGCATTGTGATCGTACCCCCCATTGCCGCCCTGATCTTTACACAAATGGGACTTCATCCCATTGCTGGTCTTGTTGCCGGATACGCAGGTGCAACCGCTGGATTTACGGCCAACTTTTTTATCGCCGGCACCGATGTGTTGCTGGCCGGGATCAGTACCGAAATTACACAGCAAATGCCAGGTGGAGTGGAGGTGAGCCCCACAGCAAACTGGTACTTTATGATAGCCTCCACCTTTCTGCTTGCATTCGGTGGTGCGTTCATCGCCAGAAGATACACCATCCCCCGCTGTCAAAAATTTGAACTATTGGGCACGTTCGACCATGAAATAACCGATGGCAAACTCACCCCGGCCGAACGTAAAGGATTGAAAAGGGCAGGTTTGTCTCTCTTAATCTATGTAATTCTGATACTCGTGCTCGTTGTGCCATCATGGGCACCATTGCGCGACCCCGTTACCGGCGGACTGGTACCCTCTCCCTTCCTGAGGGGACTCATTCCTATCCTCTTCTTCTTCTTTGCCATCCCGGGTTATTTCTACGGGAAAGCCACCGGATCCATAAAAGTGCCAAACGACATACTTAAGCAAATGGAGCACGGTATGAAAGAACTATCCGGCTATATTGTGCTGATGCTTATCGTAGCACAGTTTATCAACCTCTTTAGCTGGTCAAACCTCGATACCATATTGGCCATTACCGGCGCCGATTTTCTAAAATCCACCGGACTAACAGGACCTGTGCTGTTTGTCTTCTATATGATTCTTGTAGCTGTTCTGAATATATTTTTGGGAAGCGGCTCCGCCAAATGGGCCATTTTTGCACCCATCTTCATCCCAATGCTGGCACAGCTGAACTACAGTCCCGCCTTCGTACAGCTGATGTATAGAGTCGGAGATTCCATCACGAACTGTGTAACACCGCTTTATGTATACTTTCCGCTACTTCTTGGATGGATACACAAGTACAACAAAAACATAGGGATCGGCACTATTGTGTCCTTGCTGATCCCTTATGCAGTTATTCTGTTTGTGATGTGGATGGCACTGCTTTTTGTGTGGTTTGCATTGAACCTTCCCATCGGAGTAGGCGAGTTTATCTATTTACAATAAGCCTGAACACAATCGCCGAAAATACAAGGTGTGTGTTTACCCGCATTTGCTTTCGCCGCAATTGGTGCAGGTCAGACAACCTTCCTGGTAAATAACAGAGTCTTCTTCATGGCAGTTGTTGCAGATTCTGCCTTTGGCCTTTGTGCCGTCAGGTATATACTTTTTTAATGCGCGTACCACACCATTTTTCCATGTGTGCAGTCTGTCACTATGCAGGCTAAGGTCTTCAATAACATCAATAACCGAAGGCAAGGGCATCCCGTGGCGAAGAACCCCGGAAATAAGCTTCGCATAATTCCAGTATTCCTTGTGGAAAGAGCGGGAAAGACCCTCAATGGTAACTTTGTAACCGTCCTTGTCCTGGAAACGAAAATCATACCGCTTTTCCCCGTTTTCCAAACGGTTTTTGATAACCCACCCTTTGTTTATTTCGGGCGGAAGATAAAAACCTTCCGCTTTACCCGTGAATATTTCATATGGTCTGTCGTAGAGAAGACCAACTACAGCCAGCCATTTTTCTGAGTCATTGTTAAATCGGACTACCTCAGCTTCCAACACTTTCGGTCGCTTTGGTGCGGATGTTTCCTTAAACTCGCTTTCCTCCTTTTTCTTATCGGTGACCAAAACACCTGATCTCGAGCCGTCGCGATACACGGTAATACCTTTGCAGCCGCTTTCCCATCCCGTTCGATAAATGTTTCCAACCAGCTCCTGGCTGACATCACCGGGTACATTGACCGTTACGCTAATTGAATGATCCACCCACTTCTGCACAGCGCCCTGCATGTGTACTTTGGCCACCCAATCTACATCATTTGCGGTGGCTTTGTAATAAGGAGAACGCCTGATGATATCACCCAGCTCTTTGTCTTTCATCTGCTTCACCTCGTTCACATCATATCCGTTCGCCTGCAACCAATCAATAAATTTATGATGAAACACATTGTATTCTTCCCAGTGATCGCCAACTTCATCAATAAAATCAACACGCACATTCTTATCGTTGGGGTTTACCTTTCGCCGCCTCTTGTATGCCACCATAAAAACAGGCTCAATACCTGAGGTCGTCTGGGTAAGGATTGACACGCTTCCCGTTGGTGCTATGGTGAGAAGGGCAATGTTCCTTCGACCATGCTTTTGCATTTCATCATACAGATCAGGATCACTCTCTTTGATTCTCTGTATGAAAGGGTTGACAGCTTCCCGCTCACTGTCGTATACCGGGAAAGCACCCCTGGCAGCCGCCAGCTTTACAGACGAACGGTACGCCTCCAGGGCAAGCATTTGGTGAATTTTTACCGAAAAATCAGTGGCTTCCGGTGTGCCATAACGGTAACCAAGGGCTGCCAGCATATCACCCTCGGCGGTTATCCCGATACCGGTGCGCCTACCCTCTATGCATTTCTCCCTGATCTTCAACCACAAACTTCTTTCTACCCGTTTTACCTCACTCTCCTCCGGGTCGCTTTCTATCTTGCTGATTATACGGTCAATCTTCTCTAACTCCAGGTCAATGATATCATCCATCATCCGCTGCGCATAAGCAACATGCTGCTTAAATAAGGGAAAGTCGAAATGTGCATTTTCTGTGAATGCCTCTTTAACATAACCGAACAGGTTAATGGCCAGCAGTCTGCAGCTGTCATAAGGACAGAGCGGAATCTCTCCGCATGGGTTGGTTGACACCGTATTAAAACCAAGGTCACTGTAGGCATCAGGCACCGACTCCCTTATTATGGTATCCCAGAATAATATACCCGGCTCTGCTGATTTCCAGGCATTGTGAACGATCTTCTTCCACAAGTCACGGGCTTTGATCTTTTTTACAAACTGGGGACTGTCTGAATGGATTGGGTACTGTTGCACAAATTCAGTATCGTTGACAACCGCCTGCATAAAATCATCCGTGATCTTGACAGATACATTTGCACCGGTAACTTTTCCCTGCTCCAGTTTGGCATCAATAAAGCCTTCTGCGTCAGGATGCTTTATGGATACCGTAAGCATCAATGCACCCCTCCTGCCATCCTGGGCCACCTCTCTCGTAGAGTTGGAATAGCGCTCCATAAACGGAACAAGCCCGGTGGAAGTAAGCGCACTGTTTTTCACAGGACTACCCTTGGGCCGAATATGCGAAAGGTCATGACCAACACCACCCCTGCGCTTCATCAACTGCACCTGTTCTTCATCCAGCTTCATGATGCCACCGTACGAGTCCGCGTCTCCCTTGTTGCCAATCACAAAGCAGTTGGAAAGAGAACCTATCTGAAAGGGATTGCCTATACCTGCCATTGGACTTCCCTGAGGTACAATGTATCGGAAACCCTGCAGCAATGAAAAAATAAGATCCTCTGATATTGGATCGGGATACTTGCTTTCTACACGATGAATCTCCCTGGCAATTCGCCTGTGCATATCATCGGGTGTTTGCTCATACAAGTTGCCGTCCGAGTCTTTTAATGCGTATTTGTTTACCCATACACCCGCCGCAAGACTGTCTCCGTCAAAATACTCAAGTGCCTTCGCCAATACATCTTCATAGGAATACTTTATGTGTGTCGGATGAATATATTCATCATCCTTTTTGTCCGACTCCTGGGATAATCTTCTGTTGTCAAGCACATGGTCATACAAACCTTGGCTCTCTTTTTGTTCCTCTGTGTCTTTGGTAATGTTACTTAAAACATTTTTGCTTCCCATATTCATAATTCATATGTTTTTAGCCGTTACGCCCTGTGGTATAACGCTTTAGGACGAAAAAATAAAAGGTATAAAATAATGTGAGGCAATGCTGTAGCACGAAATTAAGAAACAAAACAATGGGGTAGCACCACTTCTTATTAACAATATTCAAAAGTTATTAACGATGGTCAGCTAACTTGTTGATGAGACAATTTTTATGGTATTTGTTGAAAGTGTTAAATTAAGCAATTGTTTAGAGGCTATGAAATTCAGTTCAATATAACTTAAAATATCCCTTTATGGGGGAGTAAGAATTGGTATGAGGGTAAACAATGAATAATTCTGTAAGGTATCAGGCGAATTCGATCAGGTAAGCCTTGATAAAATCATCAATTTCTCCATCCATCACACTTTGCACGTTTGACGTCTCCACCCCGGTGCGCAAATCTTTAACCATTTTATATGGATGGAAAACATAACTCCTGATCTGCGATCCCCATTCGATCTTCTTTTTTGTGCTTTCCATCGCATCTATTTTTTCCCGCTTCTTTCTCAACTCAAGCTCGTATAGCTGAGACTTCAGCATCGTTAGTGCCTTTTCACGGTTTTGGACTTGTGAACGGGTTTCCTGGCATTCAACCACGATGCCGGATGGAGCATGCCTGACCCTAACAGCACTCTCTACTTTGTTTACGTTTTGCCCGCCTGGACCGCTTGACCTGAAAGTATCCCAGCTCAGGTCTGCCGGATTGATCTCAATGTTGATTTTATCATCTACAATGGGGTAGGCATAAACAGATGCAAAAGAAGTGTGCCGTTTGTGATTGGCATCAAAAGGCGATAACCTTACCAACCTGTGAACGCCATTTTCACCCTTAAGGTAACCGTAAGCGTTGTCACCCTCAAATTCAATGGACGCACTTTTAATGCCGGCTCCATCTCCCTCCTGAACATCCAAAACCTTGGTTTTGTAATTGTTGCGTTCGCCCCAGCGCAAATACATGCGCATGAGCATTTCTGCCCAATCCTGGCTCTCCGTACCTCCGGCGCCCGCATTAATGGCAACAATGGCATCCAGATGATCCTCTTCCTGGTTGAGCATCTTGCGTAATTCAAGCTTCTCAATAAATCGCAAAGCCTTGTTATACAGGTCTGTTACCTCTTTTTCAGTGCCTTCCCCCTCCTGGTAAAATTCAAATAAAACTCTTAGGTCATCAACCTTTTGCTTCGTTTCATCAAAAAAATCCACCCATTGCTTTACACTGCTGATGTGCCTCAGCTTGTTTTCGGCTTCCTTTGGATTGTCCCAGAAATCAGGAGCTTCCGTTTCTTTTTGTCTTGCTTGTATTTCTTCCCGTTTCCCTTCAATGTCAAAGAAACCTCCTTAAGGCATCCAGCCTCTTGTCCAAATCTTTGATATGCTCGCTGTAAATCATAATATTTATGGTTGTTTGTTCAAAATGTCCCACACCAGCGCCGGCTCAAAACCCTTTTGGATACAATAAGCGGCGGTCTTTTCCCGGACATTTTTTTTCTTCTGTTCTGATAAAGATGCATGTTTGTCAGTAATCAAACGCAGCAATACTTGCCTGTATTGGGTGCCGTCAATGGCAGCCAAAGCACGGGTTATGACAGCATCCGGTATCTGTCGCTGCTTCAGCCCGGCCAATATTTTTACTTTGCCCCATCGATTGTTTCGAAACTTCCCCTGCACAAAAAATTCGGCAAATCGCTGATCATCCAGATATCGCTCATTAACCAAATCTTCCAGTATCCGGTCAGCCAATTCAGCATCTGCACCCATTTGATAAAGCTTGTCTCTTACCTCCATGGTACAGCGCTCACGCCAAGCACAATAACGTGCAGCCTTTTCTTTTAATTCATCAGGGCTGATCATTTGACAAATCATTCATTTGTCTGCAAACAAAACCGGACTGATCCGGTAATCTGTTCAAAACCGGCAATGGCGGTTAAATGCCTGCCAATCATAACTTGATCTCATCATCAAGTTTATTGAAAAACCGGTATTCAAGAAAATGATAGGATGTGGAAGGATAAACTTTGATCCACTTTTTGTATTTAAAGAACCATTTCAGTTGGACAGAGAAAAGGCCCTTCGTCAAATATGCATGTATAAAAGGATGCGCCCGAAGGCTGAGCGAAGGTTCCATTTGTTCCCTGATAAGATATCTCAAATTGCTTTCAATTTCATCCACCAGTATTACACTGGGCCGGATCTTACCTGATCCACCGCATGCCGGACATTTTTCCAGCGTCTCCACGCTTGTTTCGGTGCGCACTCTCTGACGCGTGATCTGCACCAGGCCAAATTTGCTGGGCGGCAAAACATTGTGCTTCGCCCGGTCTTTTTTCATCTCTTCCTTCATCTTTTCGTACAAGGTGCGCCTGTTTCCCGCTTGTACCATATCAATGAAGTCAACCACGATAATCCCGCCCATGTCGCGAAGCCTCAACTGCCTGGCTATTTCGGCAGCGGCTTCCATGTTTACGTCCAGGGCATTGTCCTCCTGGCTGTTTTCGCTGCTGATGCGCTGCCCGCTATTGACATCGATCACATGTAAAGCTTCCGTGTGTTCTATCACAAGGTATGCACCGCTCTTGATAGAAACAACCTTGCCGAATGAGCTTTTGATCTGCTTTTCTATGCCATAATGGTCGAAAATAGGGATCTTCCCCCGATGCAGTTTGAGAATGTCAATCTTGTCCGGTGCAATTGTTTTGATATAATCTCTTAATTCATCAAAAACCGAAAGATCATTTACGTGAATGCTGTTAAAAGACTCGTTTAACAGGTCGCGCAACATGGCCGAAGATCTGTTGATCTCTCCCATTATAATGCGCGGTGGCTTGGCATTGGCAAGCTTCTCAGCAATGCTGTACCACTTAGCCACCAGGTTGTTAAGGTCTGCATCCAGATCCGCAACCATTTTGCCCTCGGCAATGGTGCGGATAATCACACCGAAGTTTTTTGGTTTGATACTTTGCACCAGCCGCTTGAGCCGGTTTTTCTCCTCTGTGTTTTGAATCTTTTGAGAAACCGATATCCGGTCAGAAAAAGGTACCAGTACCAGGTATCTGCCGGCCAGGGACAAATCACTGGTAATACGGGGACCCTTGGTTGAAATGGGTTCTTTTGCAATCTGAACAAGAACCGGCTGGTTTGAATGAAGTACCTCGGTAATTTTGCCGGTCTTCTCTATCTCATTTTCCATGTGGAAATGCTCCATAGGCAGTACCTTCGTTTTTCCCGCCATGGCCAGCTTGGTGTATTTGTTCAGACTGTTTACCTGGCTTCCCAGGTCAAGATAGTGTAAAAAAGCATCCTTCTCATATCCCACATCCACAAAAGCAGCATTTAGCCCGGAAATAATCTTTTTGATCTTCCCGAGATAAATGTCTCCAACGGAGTAATTGTTGTTTTTTCGCTCACGGTGTAACTCCACCAGCCGTTTATCCTCGAGCAAAGCCATTACAACCTCCGTTGTGCCTGAATCAATAATCAATTCTTTGTTCACAATAGAGATGCTTTAAAGGTTCATTTGTCCATCATGGCTCATGATACTTGTTGAAAGGATTGTAGGACGACGAGAAAAAAGTGTATCAAAACAAAATTACATAACACCCCGCTGGTATTATGTAATTTTATTTATAAAGAAGTACAGGCATCATACAGCCCTAATAGGGATTATTTCTTCTTGTGCCTGTTTTTGCGCAACCTTTTTTTGCGCTTATGGGTTGCCATCTTATGTCTTTTTCTCTTTTTTCCGCTAGGCATAACTGTTCTCCTAATGTTTATGTTTTCTGCTTTATTCAAAGGCTAACGCCTCGCACCCTCCCTTAGGGCTTAACGGATGCCTTTACTTCATTAACGAATTCCTTGGCGGGCTTAAATGCAGGAATGCAATGGGCCGGAATAATGATGGTGGTGTTCTTGGAAATATTCCTGCCGGTTTTCTCCGCCCTTTCTTTGATAATAAAGCTGCCAAAGCCTCTTAAATAAACGTTTTCTCCTTTTACTAACGCATTCTTAACAGTGCCCATGAAAGCTTCAACGGTCGCTTGAACAGCTACCTTCTCAATGCCGGTTTTGTTGGCAATCTCGGTTACAATTTCAGCTTTAGTCATAATTCTTTACTTTTTGGTTATTAGGATTTTATGTGGTTTTTTCTTTCGAATTAAGGATGCAAAGATAAACTTTTTCTTTGATATCAGAAACAAATTAATTATTTTTACTTCAACCATTTACACTATTTTTCTTTTCTTTGCCAGTGTTCTCCAAAAATTTTATATGGACATTACAGAACTTCTCCTGAACTGGTATTCCGAAAACAAAAGATTACTGCCCTGGCGTGAATCGGATAATCCCTACCATATCTGGATCTCGGAAATTATTCTTCAACAAACCCGCGTGGAACAAGGCTTGGCCTATTATCACCGCTTTGTTGACGCTTTCCCGGATGTGTTCGCACTTGCCGCCGCTCCCGCGGAAAAAGTACTGAGGCTATGGCAGGGTCTCGGATATTACTCGCGGGCAAGAAACCTCCATCAGGCAGCAAATCAAATTGTTTCCGATCACAATGGCAAACTGCCTGACAACTATAAAGACTGGATCAATATTAAAGGTGTAGGGTCATATACTGCAGCAGCCATTGCCTCAATTTGTTTCAATGAACCCATTCCCGCACTGGATGGCAACGTAATGCGCATATTAACCCGGTTGTTTGCCGTTGACCAGCCCGTAAATAAATCCGCAACCAAAAAATTATTATATGACCTGACCATGGAGATTATCCCCCAGGACAAACCTGGAGATTTTAACCAGGCAATGATGGACTTTGGCTCCATGGTCTGTAAGCCTGCCCGACCCCTGTGTGCATCCTGTGTGCTAAGTCATACCTGCCACGCTTTCCAGTCAGATACCGTATACAAATATCCCCGGAAAGAGCCTAAAAAACCCGTCCGTGAACGTTTCTTTCATTACTTTTTCTTTTTCTACCCTGCCCGGGACAACGAAATGCGCTTTTTTGTCCAAAAACGAACCGGTAACGATATATGGAAAAATATGTACGAACTGCCACTCCTGGAAACAAAAGAGCCAATAAACAGAGAAAACCTGTTGAATGACCCATGGTGGAAGGCAAACAGGATTGACAGCACAAATTTGCTCCTGAACGGGCAGGTGTTGGAAATGAAACACCTGCTGACACATCAGCGCATTTTTGCCTCTTTTTACCAAATTAGGGTGGATGGTGTCACCAAAAACCGGTTGGCGAAACAACACCTTTCCGTTAACCTACATGAATTTGAAACTCTTGCAAAACCGGCTCTAATAGAGCGTTACATTAAACAAATGAACGTCTGATCCACTTTTATCCGGATGCACCTCCATATTTGCAATAACGCACAGGAATGCGTAACTTTGATTTTTTCTCCGAAAAATGCCGCTTAAAGCCCCCAAAATACATTTCGAAGAAAAATATTTTTATTATAACAAAAAAACAATTAATTTAGCCTCGAATTAATTAATTTGTTTTTAACTTAAAAGAGACAACAATGGCAGGAGTAAACAAAGTAATTCTTTTGGGTAACCTTGGTATGGACCCTGAAGTGATGACCCTGGAAAGTGGGGTAAAAATGGCCCGGCTGAGGATTGCAACCAATGAATACTACAAGGGTCAGGATGGAGAAAACATGGAAAAAACCGAATGGCACACTGTAGTATTGTGGCGAAATCGTGCGGAGCTCGCCGAAAAATACCTCAATAAAGGAAGGCAGGTGTACATTGAAGGCAGACTCAGAACCAGGCAATGGCAGGATAAAGATGGTAACCAACGGTATACCACAGAAATTGTGGGGGATGTGATCAACTTTATCGGAGGCCGGCCCGGTCAGGACCAACCCGGCAAACAAGCTACCCAACAAACCCCGCAGTCAGCACCCCCGGTACCCGACGCGCCTCCGGACGAAAGTGATGACCTTCCATTCTGATGGGTGATAGCCTGTTCTAATGTCAAAAAGAAAGCCCGTCAGATGGTAATAGCCTGATGATATCAACCCAGATGAAATCTGCAAGTTAAGACCCGACAACCCGGATGCCGGTTTTTTATGCGACAATGACAATCCCATGCCCCGGTATGGTATTTTGAAAGTTGCAATCGAAAAACCGGCCAGGAGGTTCCCGGACAACAACTTTACTGCATACAGGCGGGAAACAATGGCGTCAATCCTGCCTGTATGTTTCAACCAAGCATGATGCAATCAAAAACGGTTTAGCCGAAGTTTTACCCGTAGCGTGAAAGAAAGTTTGACAATAAATTGTTGAACCTCAATTTGTCGTCTTCATGAAACACCACCTCTATGGGGAGATAATAAACCGGGATGTCTTCGAAAACCTTTAGCAACGCCCCGTCACGTAAACGCATAGAATCTTTTTCCGTTGTTACAATTACCTTGCAATGACTGATTGTTTCATTGTATTCCTTCTGCAACTTAAGCAGATTCTTCTCACTAAAGGTATGATGATCCGGATATCTGTGGACAATTAGCTCCTGACAAAGTGTTTTTAAATATTCTTCAAGGGATGTGGGGTTGGCAATACCTGTCAGCAAAAAGATGGTTTTTATTGAGCCGGGTGGTTCAATAGGCGTCTCTTTTGTCAAAGGAAGCATCTTTTTATAACTCAAACGGGAAAAGAAAACATCTTTTGAATGATAACGCCCGATTCTTTTTAAAAAATACCGGCGGTCCAAAGGAGAAAAAACCTTTGGGGTTTTGCTGACAATAATCGCATCAGCCCTTGCTGCCCCTTTCTTTGGTTCCCGCAAATTGCCAACAGGCAATAGAAAATTTCTAAAAAAAGGAGTGTAATAACCGGTTAGTAATAAATTTAAACCCGGTGTAACATATCTGTGCTGAAAAGCATCATCAAGCAACAATAAATCAATATCCGGGAATTCATGCAAAAGAGCCCGGATTCCACGGCGCCGGTTTTCATGAACGGCAACATGCACCTCCGGAAGCTTGCTTTTAATCTGCAAAGGCTCATCCCCCACATCCTCTGCCGAAGAATCTTGCCTTACAACTATATAACCCCTTGTTTTTCTCTTGTAACCCCTGCTCAGAACAGCAATTGTATAACGATCTTTAAGAATACCTGCCAGATACTCCACATGTGGCGTTTTACCCGTCCCTCCCACACTGAGATTACCCACAGAAATGACCGGAATACGGAAAGACTCCGAGGGTAATATACCATAATCAAATAACAAATTGCGCACCCACGCAATAAAACCGTATAAAATGGCAAAAGGTAATAAGATGATGCGTAGCCAACTCATACCCCAAAGGTAAATATTTTAATTTTTCTGTTGCTGATTGGAATTACGGCTGGCCAAGTTATCAAAACCGATAAACAAGAATCAGCATCATGAATAACCCCTTGCTGGCCGACCATCAACAATTAAAAACAGGCTGAAAAAAGCATGTCCTGCCATCAATGAGTAAGCAAGAAAAACACTCAATGCTTTTGTCAAAGTTCAGGTTCATATCTGAATATGAGAATTGGGAATAATGATGTACATTTGGAAATCATTTGAGGTTAAAAACAAAAGAGTCGTTCCGGAGTATTGCTTATTCTAAACCGTGCAAGGTTTGCATAATAAACACGTATGATCAAAACCGAATACGATTTCATTGTACATCAAAAAAAACACCCAACATGCTATTACAGGATTTTGTTAAAGCGCTTGACTCAGAAGCTTCATTTACATTGCAGGAAGGCTATGATAATTCAGGGATACAGATTGGCAATCCTTTTCAGGAAGTAAAAAAAGCCCTGGTTTGTCTCGACGTAACCATGGAGGTAGTCAAAGAAGCCCAAAAAAAAGAATGTGACCTTATCTTGTCACATCACCCGCTTATTTTCCAGGGACTGAAACGCCTTTCCGGGGAAACTCCTGCTGAAGCAGTAGTGATTGACGCCATTCGCAGCAATATAGCCATAGTGGCCATCCACACCAATCTCGACAAAGTTATCAACGGGGTGAATCATACCCTTGGAAAAGAACTCGGCCTGGAGAACCTGCAGATTTTGCGACCGGAAACGGGTTTGTTGCGAAAACTGGCCACATTTGTCCCTTTGTCGCATGCTGAAAAAGTACGAGCCGCAGTTTTTGCGGCAGGAGCAGGACATATAGGGGATTACGATTGCTGCAGCTTCAACCTGGAAGGCAAGGGCTCTTTCCGTGCCGGTGAAAATACCAATCCATTTGTTGGAAATACAAAGGAGTTGCATTATGAAGAGGAGGTGCGCATAGAAACGATATTCCCTGTCTATAAACAATCAGAAGTTCTCGCAGCATTGCTTCAAAGCCACCCATACGAAGAGGTGGCTTATGACGTTTATCCGTTAGATAACCGGCTTAACAAAGTTGGCTCAGGAATGATTGGAGACTTGCCTGAGCCTGTTTCGGCAATGAACTTTTTAGACATGGTGAAAAACAGCCTGAAAACACCTTTTGTCAAACACACGGCTCCCCATCGGCGCAACATTCAGCGCGTCGCTCTTTGTGGTGGCTCCGGTTCTTTTTTAATCAGTAACGCCATAAATTCCGGTGCAGATGCCTTTGTTACCGGCGATGTCAAATATCATCAATTTTTTGATGCAATGAACAAGATCTTACTCGTTGATGCCGGACATTATGAAACAGAGCAGTTTACCACAAATCTCATATGTGATATTGTTAAGAAAAAAATAATTAACTTTGCGGTCCTGATTTCTGAAGCAAATACGAATCCGGTGCACTATCGATAAATTACAGATAATCAACACCTAACACATCTTTTTCACATGGCCAAAAAAAAACCAAATACCAAGTCTGCAAAAGAACCTGAAAAAATGATTAACCCCAGTACGGGTACTGAAGGCTCTCCGGTGAGCATTCCGGAAACTGCCACCGAAGAAAGCCTGGAGAAAACAGTCAAAAAAAAGCTTGTTGCCCTGTATCGACTGCAAACTATAGATTTTAACATCGACAAACTCCGAAGTGTCAGAGGCGAACTTCCGTTGGAGGTGCAAGACCTGGAAGACGAGATTGCAGGCCTTGAAACAAGAGTTGAAAAATTCAATAACGAAATCAAAGACCTCCAGACAGAGATCTCAAACAAAAAAATTGCGGCACAGGAAAGCCTTGAGCTAATCAAAAAATATGAGGCTCAGCAAATGAATGTTCGCAATAACCGTGAATACGATTCTCTTTCTAAAGAAATAGAATATCAAACACTTGAAGCTCAGCTGGCAGAAAAGAAAATGAAGGAGTTTGCCCTTGAGGTTGAAGGGAAAAATGACTTGGTTAAACAAGTAGAAGAAGAGCTTGCTGAAAGAAAACAGGATCTTGAAGCTAAAAAGGCAGAGCTTAATGATATCGTTGCCGAAACGGAAAAAGACGAAAATGTTCTGCTTGAAAAATCTGAAGAACAGCGTGCAACTCTAGAAGCGCGTCTGCTTAATGCTTACCAGAGAATTCGTGAAAACGCCAGAAATGGTTTGGCTGTCGTACCTGTTGAAAGAGATGCCTGTGGTGGTTGCTTTAACAAAATACCTCCACAGCGTCACCTTGACATTCGACTACACAAAAAAATCATTGTATGCGAATATTGCGGTCGCATCCTGGTGGATGATGAAATCGTTAAAATGGTTCAGGAAGACTGAACTGTATTATGATTTAGAACCTCCAGCCGATAGATATCCTGAATGTGCTGGCAGAAAAATCTCTCTCCGCCATGGGCAGAGGTCCATCGGTGTCAAGAAAATACAAATAATAATCTTCTGAGTAAAAGGTATAAGTGTAGGCAAAATCAAGGAAGTAGCTGCTTTCTCTGATTCCGAATCCTGCAGAAATGACAGATCTTGACGCATCATTGATCCCTGACTTGTAGGGGTTTGAATAATATCCGTAACCACCACGCAAAACAAGGGGCGACACACGCACTTCACCGCCGACGCGAATATTGTGTTGCTGATTAAATGACTCCCTGATAATACGGTTCTCTTCGGAAAAAGAATAGTTTGCACTACGCAAACGAGCAGTGGTATAGTCGGTGTACTCATAATCAATATTGATCAGGCCACTTTTGCCAAAAATCAGGCCTAAACTGCCCATTGCCCTGAGGGGGGTATTCAGCTCGTAGTCAAACCTGCCCTCGGGGGAGTTTGCCACCCTTGAATCATAATCAAGATTCAAATCGGAACGCATGGTCGCACTGTATCTGTCTTTCAAGTCATAAAATGTGGGTGAATGAAATGCACCACCAACACGAACTATATCGGTAATTCTGACAATAGCACCAAGCTTGAAATTATATCCGCTTCCTGAGGTTTTTAACCGGTTTGTAAAACTCATGGAGTTAAACACTTCATTAAGGCCCTGTGTGTCTTTTTCTTCAAAAAAGGTTCTTTCTTCAAAAGAAACAGATGGAAAGCCTACTGTAGCGCCAAGGTAAAGCCGGTCATTATAATTTGCACCCATAGAAAGCACGAATTCCCTTATGGATCCTGAAGTGTTACTCTCATGGTACTGGTCGACATTATCAAGCATATCCACAAAGAAACCTTGTTCATCTTCACCCAGCAACCACGTTTCCCAGGCAAGTTTGGTAGAAAATGGGTCAAGATTATTAACATGTCCTTCACTGATAGCTTGTTGCAGAAGACTGCCCATTTTGGAGTTGTGTGCATTAAATCCGCGCGCGATCCAACGATCATTGAAGTTGTTGTGACGATTAATCCCAAGCCCCACGTTTACAAATTGCCATCCCCCTTCTTCAATCTTACTGCCAATCGGAAATGAAAAGACCACGCCAAAGTTATTGAAGTTAAAGTCGTACTTCATATCATCTTCAAAGTTGTCAAAAAAGCGGCTTTCTACTCTGCTATAGCTCAGTGATGGAGTAATGCTGATTTCGGAGCTTCGATATATGCCAATGCCTGCAGGATTTACACTCAAGGTTGAAAAGTCACCTCCCAGGGCTCCAAAGCTGCCACCCATGGCCGCAAAACGGGCAGTGCCGCCATACAAAAATTGTGAGTAGCGAAGTGCATCCATCTCATTTTGCGCAAATGCACCGGAAAAACAAACAAGAGAGATCATTAATGTTAAAAAATACTTTTTCATGGCGATATTGTTTTCTTGAGATGATTCTAAAAAACCTCCCGGCGAAAACCGGTGTGAAAAACTAGTTTGCCGGGAGGTGAAAATTATATATGGGAGGATTTAGTCACTTATCACTGTCTCTATCTGTTTCTTCCACCTGATGAGCGGCTGCTGCTGCTGCCCGATGACCTTGTTGCGCCAGATGAGCGGCTGCCGCTTGAGCTGGGTGCAGCAGTACTCCTGGAGGGCGAGGTGCTTCTTGACGGAGCAGCTGTACTCCTGGAGGGTGAGCTGCTTCTTGACGGAGCAGCTGTACTTCTGCTCGGCGGAGTTGATCTGGACGGACTTGTTGTTGACCGGCTCGGTTGGCTGCTTGGTGGTGTATAGCTGGGTCTTCCTCTGTCAGTCCGGGAAGGTTGGGCCTGTGGTCTCTGCGTGGGCGGAGTTGCAGGTCTTGCAGTGGGTTGTGTTTGCGTGTCCCTGCTACTTGGAGCTGCTTCTTCTCTTGCCGGTCTGGTTTGCGTAGCCGGTCTCGACCTCTGGGGTGTGCTTGGCTGTTGATAGCTAGGTGAGGTATAAGACCTGGGCATGGTATAATTGGTAGCGCGTCCTTGTTCACCAGATGATCTTGCGGGACTAGCCTGCTCCGGCCTTCTGTATCTGTCTGAGGCCGGCCTGGTGTATTGCTCTCTTGATGGTGCGCGGTAGTCTTCTACTCTGCTGCCCGGCTGATATGCCTCTCCACGGTCACGAACCTGTCCGGTCCTTGCGTCAGTAGGTCTTTCAGGGGCTGCCGTCCGATCAGTTGTTTCCCTTTGAGGAGCCTGTTCACGAGCTGTGGGCTGCTCATTGCCTGCAGTCCGTGTATCCCTTTGCGAACCGGCAGTTTCTCTTGCTGAAGGGCTGTCGTTTGTTGCCAGCAATTGTCTTCTGCCTTGATCATCGCGGACAGTTCTTTCTTCAAATGTTTCTGCAAAACTGGTTCTTCCGGCCGCATGTGTGCGTCCTGTATCACCGCGTGTGGCTACAGTACCACCTGTTGATCCGCGTGGCCCGTAATGGTAAGTGGTTTGATCAAAGCTGTTGTAGTAATAGTAGGGGGGGCCTGCCCATCCCCAATGACCACCGTATCCAAAACCGTATCCATAATAATAGGGATGCCAGAACCCTGAATGGTAACCAGCCCAGAAACCATGGTGGTATCCGGCCCAGAAGCCATGATGGTAACCAAACCATGGACGATGCCAATGATACCAGAAATGTCTGTGACGCCAGCTTAAATGGAAGGGGCGATAACCCCAGTAGATGCTCCAGCCCGAAAAAAATGGGTCGTAAGTGTACCAGAACATATTGGTAAAAAACGGATCATAATAGCCAAAGCTCACGTAAGGCCTGTGAAAACGTCTGATTCTGGAAGCATAGGAAAAATCGTAGTAGTCGCCATAAAAATAATTGTTGACGATTACCACATTTCCGTCTTCATCGTAATAGTATGATGTATCCGTTCCTGTAGTTTCTGCGGTTTCCTCATAGTAGTAATAAGTGGCTTCGCTATTGTAGGCAGCAGCTTCTTCCTGCTTTGCTTCATTTTCATGAACCACGTCAACCACTCTGCCTTGATTTTGCGCAGCTTGTGCTTCTGCACCACCTCTAACCACCTGGGGACTGAAATATACATCATCATGCTCGCTGGTGGCATAATAGGTTGTTGAACAACCTGCAAGCGCCAATGCGATTAAAATTCCCGTTAAATTAAGCAATATTTTCATGACTATTCCTCCTGGTTGTGTATTTTGGTTTGTACAAAGTTAATAACAATACCCGAGTTTTTTGTTAAATTTGCGCCTTTCAATTTGCCAATTAAAAACACAAATACTATACCAAAAAGAGATATGGCCAAAGATTTTTCCACGAGAGAAGAGAATTATTCAAAATGGTACAATGATATTGTGCTGCGAGCGGGGTTGGCAGAGAATTCTGCTGTCAGGGGATGTATGGTGATAAAACCCTATGGATATGCCATTTGGGAAAAAATGCAGGCGGCACTGGACAAGATGTTCAAGGACACCGGACATGTCAACGCCTATTTCCCTTTGTTCATACCAAAATCATTTTTTAGTAAAGAGGCAGACCATGTTGAGGGCTTTGCGAAAGAATGCGCGGTTGTGACGCATTACAGGTTAAAAAATGCACCTGATGGCAGTGGTGTGGTTGTTGACGAGGATGCCAAACTTGAAGAAGAGCTGGTGATCCGCCCAACGTCCGAAACGATCATATGGGATACATATCGTCAGTGGGTTCAGTCGTATCGTGATTTGCCCATTCTGGTTAACCAGTGGGCCAATGTTGTCAGATGGGAGATGCGCACAAGAATGTTTTTGCGTACGGCCGAGTTTTTATGGCAGGAGGGACATACGGCACATGCTACCGAGCAGGAAGCTCTTGAGGAAACCTATAAAATGCTGGATGTATATGCTGATTTTGCTGAAAACTTTATGGCCATTCCCGTGCTGAAAGGGGTAAAGTCGGAAAATGAACGTTTTGCCGGTGCCCTTGAAACTTTTTGTATCGAGGCTTTGATGCAGGATGGCAAAGCTTTACAGGCCGGAACATCTCATTTCCTTGGACAAAATTTTGCCAAAGCTTTTGATGTAAAGTTTGCAAGTAAAGAAGGAACCCTCGAGTATGTTTGGGCCACATCATGGGGGGTTTCTACAAGATTGGTTGGTGCTTTGATTATGGCTCATTCGGATGACCATGGGCTGGTGCTGCCCCCGAAACTTGCACCAATACAAACGGTTATTGTGCCCATTTACAAGAACAACGATCAATACGATTTGGTGTGTCAGAAAGCCAGGGAAATAAAGGAAATGATCGAAAAAAGGGGTGTTCTTGTCAAGCTTGATGATCGTGATACACATAAGCCGGGCTGGAAATTCAATGAATATGAGTTTAAGGGTGTGCCGCTGCGTATTGTCATAGGTCCCAGGGATGTGGAAAAAGGAACGGTTGAGATAGCACGAAGGGATACTTTGGAAAAGCAGATTGTTCCGATAGAGAATTTGGCTCAAACCGTTGAACAACTGCTCGGAGATATTCAGCAAAACCTGTTTCGCAGGGCATCTGAGTTCCGGAAAAACAATACGCAGACAGCCGACACGTGGGCGGAATTCAAAGACATTCTGGACGACAAGGGAGGTTTTATTATGGCCCACTGGGATGGCACAGCAGAAACAGAGCAAAAGATCAAGGAGGAAACAAAGGCGACGATCCGTTGTATCCCTTTGGATGACAATAAGGAAGAGGGAAGATGCGTTTATTCGGGTAACCCATCGGTAAGACGTGTTGTTTTTGCAAGGGCATACTAGAAAAATTATTTAACAATAAATCAGATACCAGGTATGGAAAAAACAACCTTTGGCATAAAACAGCGTGTTCTTGTTTGTTTTTTCATGCTTTCCCTGTTTTTATTCTCTCCGGAGGCTGTCAGCAGAGATGATGATCGTGGTTTGGACCGGCCCCGGGCAGATTTTGAAAACATATGGGTTGAACGAACTGATACATTGGAGACAGATACACTTCCGGTGGATAGCTTGCGGAACGACGACACCTTGCCTGTACTCCATCCTTTGCGGTGGGACAATGTGTATCAGGATGAGAAAATCTCCCTCCTTCTGCATGCTCACCGTCATGCCGTAAGCCGGCAGCAAGGTGTTCCGGGATACCGGGTGCATTTGTATATGGACTCCGGTAATCGTGCACGGCTAAACACCCAGCGGGAACAGGCAGCGTTTGAGAAAAAATACCCGGACGTCAGAGCTTATATCGTTTACGAAGAACCCTATTTTAAGCTTCGGGTCGGTGATTTTCGCACAAGACTTGACGCCCGGAGATTTCTGGAAAAGATCCGGCGTGATTATTCAGCGGCTTATATTGTGGTTGATATGATAAATTTTCCTGAAATGGACTAATTTCTGTCCAATGCATTCAGGTCTTCGAAGGCCAGTTTTAGACGGTCGCGCATACTTTCTTCACCTTTTCGCAACCATGCCCTGGGGTCATAATATTTTTTGTTTGGCTTTTCGTCGCCGTCAGGATTTCCGATCTGCCCTTGCAGATAACCTTCATTCTTCTTATAAAAATCCAGCACTCCTTTCCAGAATGCCCATTGTGTATCTGTGTCGATGTTCATTTTGATGACACCATAGGAGATGCCTTCACGGATTTCATCTCTGCTTGAGCCGCTTCCTCCGTGAAAAACAAAGTTTACGGGGTTTGCCCCGGTTCCAAACTCTTTCATGATATGGTTTTGAGAGTTTTTCAGGATAACCGGCTGCAGTAAAACATTCCCGGGTTTGTAAACTCCGTGAACATTTCCGAAAGCGGCCGCAATCGTAAAATCGGGTGACACTTCCATAAGTGCCTTATACATGTCGGCCACTTCTTCAGGTTGCGTGTACAACTTGGAGCTGTCGATACCGGTATTGTCAACACCGTCTTCCTCTCCTCCGGTTACACCCAGCTCCACTTCAATAGACATGCCTATTTTGCTCATTCGCGCCAGATATTTTTTGCTAATGGCAATGTTATCTTCCAGCGTTTCTTCGGATAAGTCCAGCATATGGGAACTGAAAAGGGGTTTCCCTGTTTGTTTGAAATGCTCTTCGCCTGCATCCAGCAAACCATCAATCCATGGGAGCAGTTTTTTTGCAGCATGATCGGTGTGGAGGATTACCCTTACTCCGTACTCTTTGGCCATACGGTGTGTGTGGTATGCCCCGGATATGGCGCCTGCGATTGCCGCACGCTGGTTGTCATTGGACAATGACTTTCCGGCAAAAAAATGGGCTCCGCCATTGGAGAACTGAATAATTACCGGAGAGTTAAAGTCCCTCGCGGCTTCCAATACCGTATTTACTGAGTTGGTTCCAATCACATTCACAGCCGGCAGTGCAAACTGGTTTTCTTTTGCGATCCGGTATACTTCCTGTACGTCTTTGCCTGATAAAACACCAGGTTCAATGTGCTTCATTAGTTTTGCTGCCATAATACCTTACATTTCTTTTTTAATGATTTCATTAGTTTGGATGTGGATCTGTGGCATTCAGGACAATCTCCCCCTGAATCCTTTTTTTGTCTTGGGTGATGTTGATCTGACATCCTTTTCACATCTCAAAATTAAGAAAATAAAACATAATTTTGTGTTTTACATACAAATTGGCATTGCACAAAAGGAAAACGTGCATAATGTTGCCTATAAATGAGAAGTGTTTTGAAAATCGCAATAAATACGCGTTTGTTATTGCCCGGTAAGCTTGAAGGCATTGGCTGGTTCACTTTTCAAAGTTTCAAGCGGATCGTGAAGGCCCATCCCGAACACAGGTTTTATTTTCTTTTTGACAGGAAATATGGTAAGGAGTTTCTTTTTGCCGATAATATTGAGCCGGTGGAGCTGTTCCCCCCTGCACGGCATCCACTTCTGTATTATATTTATTTTGAACATGTGGTGTCAAGATATTTGCAAAAGGAAGGTGTTGATTTGTTTGTGTCGCCGGATGGTTTTTTGGCCGGCCGCTTTGGCGGAGCCCAGTTGCCGGTTTTTCACGATCTGAATTTTATGCACCAACCGCAATTTATTCCATGGTTGACCCGCAAATATTACCATAGTTATTTCCCTAAGTATGCAGCTATGGCAAAAAGGATTGCTACTGTCTCTGAATATTCAAAAAAGGATATTGAACAAACTTTTTCCTATCCTGCAGAGCGAATTGATGTAGTGTATAACGGGGTTCACGCATTTTTAGGACCGGTAGATAAAGAAACGGCTCATGCCGTAAGGGAAGACCTTTGTGATGGAGCACCTTTTTTCGTTTACATTGGAGCTTTGCACAGACGCAAAAATATTGACGGGCTGCTTCGTGCATTTGATTTGTTTAAAAGCAATAATCAGTTGCCACATAAGTTGGTTTTAATAGGGGCAACCATGTTTGGTACAGGTGACCTGAAGAAAGCTTACCGGGCCATGAAAAACCAAAGCGATGTTGTTTTTGCAGGTCGCAAGGATGATAAAGCTGTCAGGGATATCCTTGGATCGGCTGAGGCCCTGTTGCTGGTGTCACATTTTGAAGGCTTCGGAGTCCCCATCATTGAAGCAATGAAGTGTGAGGTGCCTGTGATTGCTTCGGGGGTTACCAGTATGCCGGAAGTTGCCGGAGATGCTGCCTTGCTTGTAGATCCTTTATCTGTTGAGCAAATTGCCGGTGCAATGATCCAAATCACCCAGGATAATTCTTTGCGCAATGTATTGATAGAACGGGGTCGTGAACAATGCCGGAAATTCTCGTGGGATCTAACAGCAAAGCGGCTGTGGGAAAGTATGGAGAAATGTTTGTAGCTTTCGCACGATTCCAAAATTGATTGTATTTTTGCATGCCCTGGCTAACCGGGCATCATAATAGCACCCTGAACTGTCGGGGGATGCGGTGCAGATAAATTGCATTGCTCTTATATTTCCCTTTTTGTTTGACAGCAAGCTTATTCAATTGCTTAAATCAGGGGGTTACGGTAAATAGTTGAATTGGAAACATGGCTTTATGCTTGTTTGCCTTTTTTAAAAGCAGATTACACATGAAACATATTAGAAGACAAAGAATATTTGATCTGTTGAAGAAAGATCATTCCCATCTGCTGGGAGAGGAGATCAATGTGAAAGGATGGGTTCGTACTCGCAGAGGAAACAAAAATGTTGCCTTTATTGCGTTGAATGATGGGTCAATTATTCACAATATTCAAATTGTTGTGGATGTCAAGGCTTTTGGGCAGGACGAATTGCTTCGGGCAATTACTACCGGTTCATGTATTTCGGTAAACGGTGTTCTTGTACAATCCCAGGGGAAGGGACAGGTCGTAGAAATACAGGCTTCAGGCATTGAACTATATGGAACTGCGGATCCGGAAAAGTATCCATTACAAAAGAAGGGTCATACCCTTGAGTTTTTGCGTGAAATAGCGCATCTCAGACCCCGAACCAACACGTTTGGAGCCATTTTCCGCATTCGCCACGCATTATCCTTTGCCATTCATAAATTCTTTGATGAGCAAGGGTTCTATTATTTGCACACACCCATTATAACCGGTTCTGATGCAGAAGGTGCCGGTGCGATGTTCCGTGTTACAACGCTTGATCCCAAATATCCCCCATTGACAGAAAAGGGGGAGGTTGATTTCAGCAAAGATTTCTTCGGAAAGGAGACCAACCTGACCGTTTCGGGTCAGCTTGAAGGGGAGTTGGGGGCCCTTGCCTTGTCAAATATTTATACTTTTGGCCCCACCTTCAGAGCTGAAAACTCCAACACCTCCCGACACTTGTCTGAGTTTTGGATGATTGAGCCGGAGATGGCCTTTTATGATATCCATGACAATATGGACCTCGCCGAATCATTTCTGAAATATCTCATCAGGTATTTGCTTGAACATTGTGAAGATGACCTGGCCTTTTTGCAGAAAATGTATGATGAGGAGCTTACAGAAAGGCTTCTGATGATTATTGACAATACATTTGTAAGGCTAACCTATACTGAAGCTATTGGTATTTTGGAGCGGTCGGGGCAGAGTTTTGAGTTTCCTGTAGAATGGGGTGTTGACCTTCAGTCTGAACACGAGCGTTATCTTGTGGAGCAGGAATTCAGGAAGCCGGTTATTTTGACGGATTATCCCAGAAGCATAAAAGCTTTCTACATGAAACTGAATGATGATGGGAAAACGGTTCGTGCCATGGATGTTTTGTTTCCCAAGATTGGTGAAATCATTGGTGGCTCGCAGCGGGAAGAGAATTATGAAAAGTTATATGGCCGTATCAAGGAGATGGGGATTTTGGAGGAGGATGTATGGTGGTACCTGGAGACCAGGAAGTTCGGCACAGCCCCTCATAGTGGTTTCGGGCTTGGTTTTGAAAGGCTGATGCTGTTTGTGACCGGGATGGGTAATATACGTGATGTGATTCCTTTTCCAAGGGCACCCCAGAATGCAGAATTTTAAGCATTGTGCTCAGGTATTTGGTGCTTGATAAGCATAGATTTAAATAGCATGTTATGTAATTTTTCTGGTTTCTTTTTTATATCTTTGAATACAGGCTAATAGAGCGGGGTTTCCGCAAAAAAATAGAGCTCAAAAATGATAAAGCTTTGATTCTATGCTCAAACAGAGGCTACAGCAAAAATTGTTACAAAAGTTGTCTCCTCAGCAGATTCAGCTCATGAAACTGTTGCAGGTTCCTGCTCTTTTGCTTGATCAGCGTATTAAACAAGAAATCGAGGAGAACCCTGCCCTTGAGGAAGGCGAAGAGTTGTATGAAGATGTTGACTTGCAGGACAATAACAGTGATGATTATGACAGTGCGATGGAAACCGGCGATGATCAGGATGTAGCTGACGCTGAACAAAATGCCGATGATGAGTTTGATTTTGATGACTATATTGATGATGATGAAATTCCCGATTATCGTTTACATGTGAACAACACCTCGGCGGATGATGAGATAAGGGAAGTGCCTTTTGTGGCGGGTTCGAGCCCCCAGGAAGCACTGTTGGCACAGTTAGGCTGGCGGGACACTGATGACCGGGAGTATTTGATTGCATCCCATATCATTGGAAATATTGACGAATCAGGATACCTACAGCGGGATATACACTCACTGATAGATGATTTTGCCTTTAACCATAATATCAAAACAGACTTTGCCGAAGTTCTGGATTTGCTCCGACTGATACAGGAGTTTGATCCTCCCGGTGTGGGGGCAAGGGACTTAAGGGAGTGTTTGTTGATACAGATCAAGAGAAAACAACCGGTAACACGGCAAATTGAACATGCCAGGGTTATCCTTGATAAAAACTTCAACGACTTCACAAAGAAGCATTATGACAAGATCAGAAAGAAGCATAATCTGACAGAAGCGGAGTTAAAGCAGGCGATTGAAGAGATTCTCAAATTAAATCCGAAACCGGGTAATTCCCTGATGGAATCAGGGAAGGGTGCGCAATATGTAGTTCCTGACTTTATTGTTACCCACAGTGACGGTGACCTGGAACTGTCTCTGAATTCCCATAATGCTCCCGATTTGCGTATCAACAGAACATATTCTGAAATGTTCAGGGCCATGGCTGAATCAAAAGGGAAGGCCGATCCAAGGCAGCGGGAGGCTTTGAGCTTTGTAAAACAAAAGATTGACAGCGCCAAATGGTTTATAGATGCTATCAGGCAAAGACAAAACACCTTGATGGTAACCATGCAGGCCATTTTAGAGTTCCAGAAAGAGTATTTTATCACGGGTGATGAAACCAAGCTTCGTCCAATGATCCTAAAAGATATAGCAGACATGGTTCAACTGGATATTTCAACCATATCCCGTGTAGCCAACAGCAAGTATGTGCAAACACCCTTTGGAACCTTTTTGCTCAAGGAGTTCTTTTCTGAATCATTGCAAACAGATTCAGGCGAAGAAGTGTCAACAAGAGAGGTTAAAAAGATCCTGCAGGACTGTATTGATGCAGAAAACAAGAAAAAACCTCTTACAGACGAGGAGTTGGCCGGCATTTTAAAAGATAAAGGGTACAACATAGCCAGGCGAACGGTTGCCAAGTATCGTGAGCAACTGGATATACCCGTTGCCAGATTGAGAAAGGAGCTTTGAAGTGATGCGTGCTGAACACTTATTTGCCCGTTTGTTTTCAACCTTGCTTCATCCCTTGCTTATCCCCACCCTGGGTGTTTTTCTGCTTTTCCAAATGAGCTCCCATATTGGCTTTTCAATTAGTGATGAGGCAAGAAAATTCATCATGATAATTGTATTTATCAACACAGCCATTGCGCCTGTATTGTCTGTTTTGATTCTGAAAAGAACAGGTTATATTAACAATTATTTGCTGGATGACAGGTCAGAGCGGATTTTTCCACTGGTGATCGCCTCTTTCATGTTTTTTATGACATATTACCTTTTGCGTCAGCTTTCCCTTCCCAGCTTGTTGTATTTTTACATCATGGGTGCCACAATGCTTGTGGTTGCCACGCTCATTGTTTCCTTCTTTTGGAAAATCAGTATTCACATGGTTTCGCTGGGTGGCCTGACGGGC
>SKTQ01000102.1 GCA_007122505.1 Bacteroidales bacterium
CATTTTTCAGAAAAAAAATCTTAAAAAAAGTTAAATAAATATTTGCTATTTGATTATCAGTGCTTTAACATTATTTAACGACAAAATAAAATACTATTTTACATGCTATGAATATTTTTGCGTTGAAAATTGAAACACATTAACAGAAATGGATATCAGTCAACTGAACGAAAAAATCCAGCAGGAGAGCAAATTTGTTGACCTGCTGACGATGGAAATGAGAAAAGTGATTGTAGGTCAGAAGGATATGCTGGATCGCATGCTGATCGGACTGCTGGCCAATGGGCACATCCTCCTGGAAGGTGTGCCGGGCTTGGCGAAAACACTGGCCATAAAATCTTTGGCTATGGCAATCAAGGCACGTTACAGCCGGATTCAGTTTACACCCGACCTTTTGCCGGCCGACCTCATTGGCACCATGATCTACAGTCAGAAAACAGAAGAGTTTCTGGTGAGGAAAGGCCCCATTTTCGCAAATTTCATTCTTGCTGATGAAATTAACCGTGCACCGGCTAAAGTGCAAAGTGCCCTGCTTGAAGCTATGCAGGAGCGACAGGTGACTATCGGTGACCAGACCTACGTCCTTCAGGAACCCTTTCTTGTGCTGGCCACTGAAAACCCGCTTGAACAGGAAGGTACCTATCCCCTGCCCGAGGCACAGGTTGACCGTTTTATGATGAAAATCATCATCGGCTACCCATCCCGTGATGAAGAAAAACTGATCCTCAGGCAAAATATGCAACAGGAATTTCCTGTCACAAAAGCTGTTGTGGAACCCGCTGATATCATGAATGCAAGAAATGTGGTTCGCGAAGTATACCTGGATGAAAAAATCGAAGATTACATCACGGATATTGTATTTGCCACGCGGTTTCCGGACAGCTACAAACTGGGGAAACTCACCCCGCTTATCAGTTATGGAGGTTCACCTAGGGCTTCCATCAATCTGGCCCTTGCAGCCAAGGCCTATGCTTTTATCCGGCAACGCGGCTATGTGATTCCGGAAGACGTCCGGGCGGTTTGCCATGATGTACTGCGTCACCGCATCGGCCTTACCTATGAAGCAGAGGCGGAGAACATCACAAGCGAAGATATCATCAATGATATCCTCAACCATGTGGAAGTGCCCTGATCCCTGGAAAATATTGCAGGCATGCTCCTGGAAACCCGGTATGTCAGATGACCATTAAAATGTTATACATTAATTATAATCGGTTAAAAAGTGGAAACCACAGAATTGCTGAAAAAAGTCCGAAAAATCGAGATCAAAACAAAAGGTCTCTCGAAGCAATTGTTTGCCGGGCAATACAACAGTGCCTTTAAGGGACGTGGAATGGCTTTTACCGAGGTCAGGGAGTACTATTTCGGCGATGATATCCGAAATATTGACTGGAATGTTACGGCAAGGTTCAATCACCCCTATGTGAAGGTTTTCGAGGAAGAAAGGGAGATGACTGTCATGCTGCTCATCGATGTGAGTGGCTCCAACCAATTTGGTTCAACAGGCCGGCTTAAAGAACAAATCATTACAGAAATTGCAGGGGTTCTTGCCTTCTCGGCCATCAATAACAATGACAAAGTTGGGGTTATTTTTTTCAGTGATATCATCGAAAAATTTATACCTCCCAAGAAAGGAAGCCAGCATATATTGAGAATTATCAGGGAGCTCATTGATTTTCACCCAAAACACAATAGAACTGATATCGGGTTTGCGCTCAAATACCTGAGAAATGTGATCAGGAAACGCTCCGTTGCATTTCTCATTTCCGACTTTCATGACAAAAACTTTGGAGAAGCTTTAAGGATCGTGGCCAAAAAACATGATTTGATCTGTGTCAGGGTGTATGACCATCGCGAAACAAACATTCCAAAACTGGGTATGATGAAATTTCGTGATGCAGAAACCGGTGAGACTTTCTGGCTGGATACTTCCAGTAAATCAGTACAGAATAGAATCCAATCATACAACAGAGACCACGAAGAATTTCTAAAATGGACCCTTTCGAAGGCAGGGGTTGACCAGGTGGTGATTCCTACCAATCAGGATTACGTTCCACCCCTGATGCAGCTTTTTAAGCGGAGGAGCAGGATTTAACCAGACGGCGTAAGATGCAAAATACATGCAAATGATAATGAATTATAAGACTTTTATTGGTTTGGTTGTGTTTTCGGTTGCCATGTTAGACACAATAAGCCAAAACTTCTTATCTGCCCAGCAGGCAAGAGTGGATTTGAATCCGGATGAAATTGTCATCGGGCAACACGCTGCGCTTACCATTGAAATTGAAGCACCTGCTGAGGGCATTATCGTATTTCCTGCTATATCCGACACCATCACAAAAAACATTGAAGTTGTTCGATTCGGACTGCCTGATACCATTCATAAAGGTAATGGGCTGATTTCTCTCAGGCAAAAACATACCGTTACCGCCTGGGAAAAAGGGTATTTTCCCATACCCCCTTTGCGGTTTATGCACATTGATCATCCGGACACCATTATGTTTGAGACCAGGGCGCAGTTATTGCAGGTTTTGGGTGTGGATGTGGACATGGAAGATCTCTACAAAGACATCCGGCCCATAATCGGTATGCCTGTTACCTGGCGGGAAGTAATACCCTGGATCATACTTCTGATTGTTGCTGCCTTGATCATATTTTTCACTGTTAGGTGGCTTAAAAATCGCAAACCGAAAGAAGAAACTCCCACCATCTGGGAAAAACCGGATGTTCCTGCTCATATTGCGGCCATTTCAAGCCTGGAGACGCTCCGGAGGAAGAATTTGTGGCAATCGGGGAAGGTGAAGCAATACTACATTGAATTGAGCGATATTTTGCGGATGTATTTGCATAAGAGATATAAGATCAACGCCATGGAAATGACCACCGGCGAGATCATGTATGTTTTACCGGAATACATTGACAAGCAGTTTTTGAGAGAGCGATTACAAGACAATCTGCAGCTTGCAGACCTGGTTAAATTTGCGAAACACCGGCCGGAAACCGAGGTGCATTCACGGGTGATGGACGAATCCATTTCATTTGTAAAGGATACCATTCCAACCAATGAAAATAACAGGTGAAATGACCATGACAGGACTATTTGACATACAGTTTGCTTACCCGGAGATGCTTTTCGGGCTTATATTGGTGCCCTTGCTTGTTATATTTTACGTTTATTTCCAAAGAGACCGGACACCTGCCATTCGTTTTGTACATTCGGAGTTTGGAAAAGAAATTAAAATGAGCCTGCGTACCCGTTTGCGTCATTTGCCAATGGTGCTCAGAATGTTTGCACTAACCATGTTGATTATTGCCCTTGCACGGCCTCAAAGCTCCTCGAGGATCCATGAAATAACAGTTGAAGGGATCGATATCATGATCGCCCTGGATATTTCAGGTTCCATGCTTGCAGCGGACTTTCAGCCAAACAGGATGGAAGCGGCCAAGCAAACCGCCATTGATTTTATTTCCCTAAGACCAAATGACAGGATCGGAATGACTGTTTTCAGCGGTGAAAGTTTTACATTGTGTCCGCTTACCACTGACCACAGGCTTTTAAAAGAACTTGCTTCAGGTGTCACTACGGGCATGGTTCAGGACGGCACGGCCATTGGTGACGGGCTTGCAACAGCCATCAACGGACTGCGCGACTCAGATGCCATTAGCAGGGTTATTGTGCTGCTGACAGATGGCATAAACAATACCGGGGTGATTGACCCGCTCACGGCTGCAGAAATGGCTGCATTGTTTGGTATTCGTGTATATACCATTGGTGTGGGCAGCAGCGGCCCGGTCCCCTACCCTTTTCCAACACCACTCGGTATCCAGTACCGGGATGTGGAAATCCCCGTTGACGAAGAATTGCTGAGGGCGATTGCCGATAAAACCGGGGGGAAGTATTACTGGGCAGAGACACAGGATGCGCTTGAAAATGTATATGAAGATATTGACCGGCTTGAACGCAGCATTATCGAACATACAGAGTTTACCATGAATACCGATGAGTATTTACCGTTACTTTTGCTGGCAATCATGTTTTTTTCTGCCGAAATACTATTAAGATATACCTGGTTAAGGTCAGTACCTTAATAAGGGCAAAAGACCAGAGATATGGAGTTGATAAGATATGACAATCCACAATGGGTTTACCTCTTTGCACTGCTGGGCATTTTTGTGCTTGTGTTTGTCATTGACAGATATTTAGTTGGGAAAGCCATGCAAAGGTTTGCCCTTAAAAATATGTGGTCTAATATTGCTCCCTTACTGTCTGCATCGCGACCTGTTTTTAAATTTATTTTATTGATGCTTGCTTTCTCCATGATGGTTGTGGCTGCCATCAATCCTCAGACGGGCAGCAGAACGGAAGAGTTGCGGCGCGAAGGTGTGGATATCGTTGTTGCCCTTGATGTGAGCAGAAGCATGCTCGCGCAGGATGTAAGCCCAAACAGGCTTGAACGAGCCAAATTGGCTGTAAATCGGCTAATCAATCAGCTTAACGGTGACAGGTTTGCGCTGGTGGTTTTTGCCGGAAATGCACATACCAGGATTCCTCTGACTGCCGACCACCAGGCTGCAAATATGTTGCTAAGAAGTGTGAACACGCAATCCGTGTCAGTTCAGGGCACTAACATTGGATTGGCATTGGAAAGGGCCATTGCATCATTTCCTGATGAAGAAAGAAGAAGCCGCGCCATTATTCTGGTAAGTGACGGAGAGAGCCATGAGGGCGATCCTCTGAGAATTGCACAACTGGCAGCGGAAAAAGGGATAATTATTCACACTGTTGGCATTGGCAGCCGGGAGGGTGCACCGATCCCTGTTATGGAGAATGGCACCCTCAGGGGTTTTTTACGCGACAATCAGGGCAATACAGTTATCACCAGGTATGATGAGGATCTTATGAGGCAGCTCGCTGCTGCCACCGGTGGAATGTTCAGACACGGAACCGGGGCGGATCTGGGCCTGAGCGATATCCTGGAAGAGATTCGCTCGATGGAAAGAGAAGCTTACGAAACTAAGGTATTTGCGGAGTATGAGAGCAGGTTTCCGTTCTTTCTGACCCTGGCACTAATTTTGCTAATTTCCGAGTTGCTCATCCGGGAAAGGAAAAACAAATGGCTTTCGAAAATTAAAATATTCCAATAAAATGACACGTTTCTTGCACAACAGGTATTTTCCCGTTTTGTTATGCAGCTTATGCTTATTATTTTTGGGAAGCGCATATGCCGCAGATGGCCGTCAGCTTATCCGCGAAGGAAACAGCTTGTTTGAACAAGGCAGGTATGAAGAGGCTGAAGACATGTACCGGAAAGCCCTTGAAACAGAGGCAGATCAATTCACGGCCCTGTTTAATCTTGGTAACACACTATATAAACAAGGGAGATTGGAAGAAGCGGGAGAGATATTCAGTGGACTTTCAAATGCGGCGCCCAGTGATGTAAAAAGAGCAAAAGCATTTCACAACCTTGGCAACAGTTTTTTGGGTGGCGGGCAGATCGCTGAGAGTATTGAAGCATATAAAAATGCTTTACGGATCTCCCCGGATGAAGAAGACACACGGTATAACCTTGCATACGCATTAAACCTGCTCGATGAAATGCCTCCCATGGAGGAACCCTCAAACGGTGAAGGCAATGGTGATGATGATGAACAGCAACAGGAAGACATGTCCGGCCAGCCTGATGAGGAGGATGATAACAGAGACCGGCAGGATCCGGAACAGGCAGGGCGGGAAAGTCAGCAGGAAAAAATGGATCAGCTTACCCATGAGGATGCTGAGAGAATTTTGGATGCTTTAAGACAGCAGGAACAGGAAATACAGGAACAAATTAATCGTGAAGACCGTCGAAGTGAGCCGGCCAGAAGCGAAAGAGAGTGGTAAGAGATGATAAAGAAAACAGTTCTTATACTGATAACATTATTTGTGTTCGCTGATGTGGCTTTAGCCGGGGAAGTGACCCTGAATGTTTCGGCACCAAATTCTGTGAGCGTTGGGCAACGTTTCCGGGTCAGCTTTACAGCCAATGCAAATCCTGAACGATTTGATGCACCATCATTTGAGGGCTTCCGGTTACTTTCCGGCCCCAGTCAATCTTCCAGTACATCAACACAAATAATTAATAATCAAGTTACTACTTCTATATCAGTATCATACACATACTTACTTGAGGCTTTAAGTGAAGGAAGCTACCAGATCGATCCCGCCAGTGTTCGCGTGGATGGTAACAACTATTCAAGTGAACCATTTACTATCCGGGTTGTGGCGGCTACAGACCCGGGTGCTCCTGCAACTCCTTCACAACCACGCCAGGAACAAACCGAGCCCGGCAGGCCGGAAGCTGATGATATTTTCGTGCGTGCAACCGTTAGCAATCAGAATCCCTATCAGGGTGAACAGGTAATTGTCAGCTACAGATTATTTACCAGATTGCCTGTTATGAATTACTCCATTGAGCGATTGCCAGGCCTACAGGGATTTTGGTCAGAAAATATCACCCCGCGTACACAGCCTGCTGTAACCACTGAGGTGATCAACGGTGTCAATTACACTGTGGCGGAAATCAGGCGAATGGTGGTTTTTCCTCAGAGAAGCGGAGAAATTCGCATCGAACCCATGGAAGTGGAGATGGCCGTCAGGATGCGTGCGCCGGCAAGACAGCGACCGGGCAGTCTTTTTGATGACTTTTTCGGCGGTTCTGCTTTTGACAGGTTTCAAACCATTTCGCACGCTGTACGCTCCAACTCGATCAGTTTGCAAGTGAAACCCTTGCCATCTCAAAACAGACCAGGCAGTTTCAAAGGTATGGTTGGTCAATTTTCCATGGATGTGTCGTTGAGTCCTAAGGAGCTTGACATCAATGATGCAGCCAACCTTGTAATTAGCATCAGCGGCGAAGGAAACCTGCGCATGGCTGAGCCACCCCAGATACAGATGCCGCAGCATCTGGAGGTGTTTGACCCGCAAATTTCCGACAACATTACTGCAAACCGCAGTGGAATCAGCGGCAGGCGAACCTTTGACTACCTGATCATCCCAAGAAGCAGTGGCGAAGCGGTAATTCCTCAAATCCGGTTTAGTTATTTTGATCCCCAAAACAATAGGTATAACACCATTACTGCAGGACCCTTTAGCCTGCAAATTGGCGGAGAGCAAGTCATTGGAGCTGGTGCAGCCACTATATCGGATGGCCGTTTGCTTGCCGATGATATTCGGTTTATTTACACCGGGGCTGTCAACTGGCAGCCTGTAGGCAAAATGTTTTTCAGGAGCCCCCTCTTTTATGTTCTCTTGCTGATACCGTTTATCCTTTTGGCAGCATTTCTGGTTTATTGGAATCGTTATATCAGGATGAAACAGGATGTGGCAGCCATACGAACCAGGAAAGCAAGGAAAATGGCGGTAAAAAGGCTTAAGAACGCTGAATTGTTATTAAAAAAGCAACATAAAGAAGCTTTTTTTGATGAGATATTCCGGGCATTATGGGGATATGTTTCTGATAAGCTAAATATTCCTGTTAGCCGGCTCAATAAAGAAAATGTGGCCGGAGCATTTGCTTCGAGAGGCGTTTCCGGAGAACTGGCCAATCGCTTTCTGGAAGGACTTGAAGAGTGTGAGTTTGCCCGTTTTTCGCCCGGAGGGATGGAAAGTCCCATGGAGAATACATATAATAAGGCTTTGGAGACACTCGTAACGCTGGAAAAAGAATTAAGGAACCAAGGTATCAGGAAAAAATGAGAATACTTGCACTTCAGTTCGTCATTTTGCTATCGGTTTTGACACAAGGCAGTCAGGTTGTGGCTGATACAATCACTGATCCCGATGTGCTTATGGAAAAAGCCAACCAGGCTTTTGCAGACGAATCATATTTTGAGGCCATAGCACTCTATGAAGAAATACTGCATACCAACCTGGAATCATTTGCACTGTATTATAACCTGGGGAATGCCTGGTTTAAAGCAGGTCACAACGGCAAGGCCATATTGTTTTGGGAGCGTGCCCTCCGCCTAAATCCCCGGGATGAAGCTACCCGGCATAATTTGGAATTGGCAAGATCAAGAATTACCGACAGGATCGAACCGCTCCCCCGGTTGTTTTTTCTTGAATGGTATGATTCACTGATCAGATGGCAGTCGCCTGACGGGTGGGCGTGGATTCTAGTAGGCATGGTCACTGCAATGGTGATTTCTGTAGTGTTGTTTTTTGTTTTCCGTTATTCATGGCAGAAAAAACTCGGGTTTACGCTTGCACTTGTTTTCCTGCTTTTGGCCTTATTTTCCGGTCATGCTTCCCGAAGGCAATATGTGACTATCCACTCACAGAAGGAAGCCATTGTAATGTTGCCGCGGCATACGGCCAGAAGTGCACCGGGAGAAAGGGGTATTGATGTTTTTGTTGTGCATGAAGGCACGAAAGTAAGCATTCTGAATCAGGTCAGGGACTGGTATGAAGTTCGCCTTGCCAATGGCAATATTGGATGGATGCAGGAAACTGCCCTTGAAATTATTTGATTTTCGGGTTAATTATCCGGGTTTTGGTACCGGTGTCGCCGTTGGGCTTCCCTGAAAAGCATTCTGTTAAAGCTTCTTTCTGCATCGAACAACAGGGCAACTTGTTGAACTGAAACTACTTCCAGCATTTTTTGCGTGTATTCACGGCGCAGTGCAGCTGCATCTTCAAA
>SKTQ01000097.1 GCA_007122505.1 Bacteroidales bacterium
AAAGACGATGACTCTGTACTTGAGCGAAGAAAGACCATCAAGAAAAAAAGTGAAGAAAACCTGATTCCTCCCGCTAACCATTCACAGCCGGATCCAATCATGAAAAACCAGCCCGACAGCGAAAAGAGCCTCGGTTCCTCAAGAGATTCAGAAAAATCAGAATAAGAATGCTTGTGTGACAATCTTTTCTTACTTTCGCATCTTAATTCGTCATTATGCCGGGAGTCAAACTACATACCAGGTTTGTTTTTGTAACAGGTGGTGTAACTTCTTCGCTTGGAAAGGGAATCATATCTGCATCGCTTGCCAAGCTTTTGCAGGCCAGGGGTTTTACCGTCACCATACAGAAACTTGACCCCTATATCAATATCGATCCCGGCACCCTGAACCCATACGAACACGGCGAATGTTATGTGACCGAAGACGGTGCAGAAACCGATCTTGACCTTGGGCACTACGAAAGGTTTTTGAACGTACCAACATCCCAGGCCAACAATGTTACCACCGGCCGGATTTACCAGGCCGTGATTGAAAAGGAAAGACGTGGCGACTACCTCGGTGAAACCGTACAGGTTATTCCACACATCACCGATGAGATCAAATACCGCATCCGGTTATTGGGCGAATGCAGGAAGTATGATTTTGTTATTACGGAAATTGGCGGCACCGTGGGTGATATTGAATCCCTGCCCTACATCGAAGCCATCCGCCAGCTTAAATGGGAGATGGGTACAAACAGCCTGGTGATTCACCTTACCCTTATCCCCTATTTGTCGGCAGCAAAGGAACTTAAAACAAAACCCACACAACATTCTGTAAAAACCATGCTCGAATATGGTGTGCAACCCGATATCCTGGTTTGCCGCACCGAAAGACCATTAAACCAAGGTATCCGCAATAAAATTGCGCTGTTTTGCAACGTGGATGCAAGCTCAGTAATCGAATCCATCGACACCAACAGCATTTACAAGGTTCCCCTGCTGATGAAAGCTGAAAGGCTTGACAGTGTCGTATTGAAAAAGACAAAGGCCCCGGCCAAACGTCCACCAAGTCTCAAAAAATGGGAAGGCTTTATACGGAAGCTGGAAACTCCCAGGAAGACCATTGACATAGGACTGGTGGGCAAATACGTTGAATTGGTTGATGCCTATAAGTCAATCATTGAAGCCTTGATTCATGCAGGCACTGAAAACCATTGCAAGGTGAATCTCAGGTTGATCCACTCCGAACAACTGGATGATAACAACCTGGTTGAAAAGCTGGCCGGTCTGAAAGGCCTTATCGTTGCACCGGGGTTTGGAGATCGCGGAATAGAAGGAAAAATATCTGCCATTACCTACGTCAGGAAAAACAACATTCCCTTTTTTGGTATCTGTCTTGGCATGCAATGCGCAATGATAGAGTTTGCCAGGAATGTCCTCAATATCCCCCATGCCCACTCAACCGAAATGGCCCCCTCAACACCCGATCCCGTTATTGACATCATGGAAGAACAAAAAAAAGTCCATATCAAGGGCGGAACCATGAGGCTTGGTGCATACCCATGTCAATTAAAACCGATGAGCCTGGCGCAAAAAATATACGGCAAAGAGCTCATATCTGAACGTCACCGGCACAGGTACGAAGTCAACAATACTTATCTTGAACGTTTTGAAAAGGCAGGGCTGATCCCATCCGGGATAAATCCCGAAACCGAACTGGTAGAGATCGTTGAGCTGAAAGACCATCCCTGGTTTATCGGCGTTCAGTTTCATCCCGAATACAAAAGCACGGTTGATGCCCCCCACCCGCTTTTTATCGACTTTGTTCGAGCTGCCAAAGCCAATCCTTTATAATACCCTGTTTTGGTTCAAGCTTTTCACTTATCTTTGCAGTCGCAAAAATCATTTAACAAATGACCAGAGACAACATCATCGGGCTGATTATTATCGCCGTTATCATCATTGGATATAGTATTTGGATGGCTCCAAGCGAAGAAGAGCGCCTGGAAGCAAGGAGAATACAGGATAGTATTGCAGAAGTACAACGGATGCAAGCCGAAGAGCGTCAAAGACAATTGGAGGAAACCGCCATAACAGTCGAAGAGCAAATTCCTGAAAGGGTAGCAGATGACCCTGCCATCCCCGATAAACTCGAACAACAAAGGCTTAGAGACAGGATGGGGTTTTTCTCACGCAGCGCCACAGGTGAAGAAGAACTTTTTGTGTTGGAAACCGAAGTACTGCGGCTGCAATTTACCAATAAAGGAGGCCATATCCAAACCGCCGAGTTAACAGAGTTCAGGCGTTTCAACCAGGAACCGCTTATGCTCATAACCGGCGAAGACGACCAGTTTACCTTCAATTTCTTTTCCGGTAACAGAAATATTTCAACCGAAAACCTGTTTTTTATCCCCTATCTTAATAACCTGCCGGTTACCGATGACAGGCATTTCAACATTGGAGGTGATGAAAGAGCAATATTCTCCATGCGCGCTTACAGCGACTTCCACACCGAAGAACAACCCAGCTATATCGAAATGACATATGATATAGCAGCCGATCAATACATGATTGATTTCGATATCCGGTTCATCGGTATGCGCGAAGCCATCGCACCCAACACCACCTTCCTCACCCTCGACTGGCAACAAAAACTGCCCAGACAGGAAAAAAGCCGTCAAAACGAACTGAACAATACAACCGTATTCTACAAATATGCCACCAACGAAGTTTCCAGATTAAGGCCCGGCAGGGATGGTTCAGAACGGCTGACAACCAGCGTCAGATGGATATCATTCAAACAACAGTTCTTCTCAACCGTACTCATCGGAACTGAAGGTATGGCAAACGCCGACGTGGCCAGCAGAACCCTGCCGGAGGATAATGAAGAGTTTCTGAAGATCATGTCAGCCTCCATAAACCTGGACTATGACGCCAGAACCGACAATGAATATCCCATGCAATGGTTCCTGGGTCCCAATAACTATCGTCTGTTTACTTCGCTGGACCTTGAACTGGAACGCAAAATCCCACTGGGATGGGGCTTCTTCCTGACCTCCTGGATAAACCGTTTTGTGGTGATCCCGATGTTCAACTATCTTGATGGTTTTGACCTGAATTACGGCATCATCATTCTGATCCTTACAGTTCTGTTAAAGGTTATCCTGCTGCCCATCGCATACAAAACCTATCTTTCGCAGGCAAAAATGCGCCTGTTGAAACCGGAAATCGATGAGCTGAGCAAAAAATTCCCGAAAAAGGAGGATGCCATGAAGAAGCAGCAGGCTACGATGTCGCTGTATAAAAAAGCGGGTGTAAACCCAATGTCGGGCTGCATCCCCATGCTTCTTCAGCTACCAATACTTATTGCGCTGTTCCGCTTCTTCCCTGCTTCAATTGAGCTTCGCCAGGAAGGTTTCCTGTGGGCCGACGACCTGTCATCCTATGATTCCATTTTTGATCTGCCATTTTCAATCCCGTTTTATGGCGATCATGTCAGCCTCTTCACACTCCTGATGGCAGGCTCCATGATCATCTATACCCACATGAACTCTCAAATGATGAGTACCGGTAATCAAATGCCCGGTATGAAAACAATGCTCTACATCATGCCGGTGATGCTGTTGGGTATTTTCAACAATTTTGCTTCAGGCCTGAGCTACTATTATTTTCTGGCAAATGTGATCACCTTTGGCCAGATGTTTATTTTCCGCCGTTTCATTGATGAAGACGCGCTTCATGCCAAAATTGAAGAAAACAAAAAGAAACCGGTTAAAAAGTCCAAATGGCAAATGAGGATGGAAGAGCTGGCAAGGCAACAGGAAGCCCAAAAGAAGAAAAAGCGGAAACGCCAATAATAATGCCGGACAGAACCGGAATCTAATGGTGCCGGTCCGGAAAACTGGAACAGGACCAGGTGTTGCCGATATATAATCATTTTCCCGGGCAGCTTATCCCGGATAAGCAAACAGCCATGCAAAGTCTTTCCAATATCAGTCCGGTCGATGGCCGATACCAAAAAATAACCCGCCCCCTCAGCGCCTACTTCTCCGAAGAGGCATTGATAAGGTACCGGGTTATGGTGGAAGTCAGATATTTCCTGGCACTCGCCGATATACCGCTTCCGCCCCTGGGCCATATCAAAAAAGAAGACCTGGAAAAAGTCCGAAGTGTAGCCGATTCTTTCGACCACAACCATGCCTTGCGTGTCAAAGCCATTGAAGAGGAAACCAATCATGACATCAAAGCGGTTGAGTATTTTATCAAAGAAAGGCTGGATGCGTTTGGCCTGCAGGAATACAGGGAAATGGTGCACTTCGCACTCACATCCCAGGATATCAACAATACAGCCTTACCCTTATCCTTAAAAGAAGGTCTGGAGGCAGTGATCTATCCTGCATTGGATGAATTGATGATTAAGATCCGGGAGTTGTCCAACAATTGGCTGCAAATCCCGATGCTGGCCCGAACACACGGTCAACCGGCCTCCCCCACTACTGTAGGAAAAGAATTACGTGTGTTCCATGAAAGGCTGTCACAACAGATAAATATGCTGAAAGCTTTACCATTCAAAGCAAAATTCGGTGGTGCTACAGGAAATTTCAACGCACACCACGTGTGTTATCCGGATATTGACTGGAACCTTTTTGCTGACAAACTCGTGCAATCACTCGGTTTGGAAAGGTCAAGAATCACCACACAAATCGATCATTACGATGGTTTGGCTGCTATGTTCGACAATCTGAAACGCATCCTTACCATTTTAATTGACCTGTCAAGAGATTGCTGGTCATACATTTCAATGGACTACTTTACCCAAAAAGTGCTGGAATCGGAAACAGGTTCTTCAGCAATGCCTCATAAAGTAAATCCCATTGATTTTGAAAATGCAGAAGGCAATGCTGGTGTGGCTATTGCCCTGTTAGAGCATCTTTCGGCGAAATTGCCGGTGAGCAGGCTGCAACGGGACCTGAGTGACTCTACCGTTCTCCGCAATATCGGTGTACCTCTCGGACATATGCTTATTGCCCTCAAAGCCGTAAGCAAAGGTCTGGGAAAAATAGGTGTGAACACCCAGCAAATCAATGAAGACCTTGAAAAGCATACAGTTGTGGTCTCCGAGGCTATACAAAGCATGCTCCGTAGCATGAATTACCCTGAACCATATGAGGCATTAAAAAAATTAACCAGGCAAAACCGGACCATTACCCGGGAGATGATTGACCAGTTTATCGATAATCTGGACATTGATCCGCAAGACAAAGAACGAATGAAAAAGATAAGCCCATTCAACTATACCGGTATCATCCCCGATCCTTTACCCTGATAAAACAAGGCTGCACTTATGCGAAACTTTAAATTCATCCTGCGATATCTCATACCCTATTGGCCCAGGGTGGGAATGAATGTGCTGTTTAATATCCTCTCGGTGATTTTTTCCCTGTTCAGCCTGAATATGCTGATCCCCTTTGTGAGCATTCTGTTCAGCACCCACGAGGGACACTACGAACTGATGCCGTTTCGATTCAATTTCGAAGTTGTCATGAACAACTTCAACTATTATATGGCTAACCTGATTCAGAATCATGGAGAGCTGGCAGCACTCTTTTTCATCAGCATGATTGTGATCTTCACAAGCCTCTTTAAAAACGGATTCAGATATCTGGGTTTGTATCATCTGGCCCCGGTGCGGAATGGTGTGGTAAAAGATATCCGCAACGACATATACCGGAAAACCATAGATTTACCCCTTTCATACTATTCAAAAGGCCGCAAGGGAGATATCATTTCCCGAATGACCAATGATGTTTCCCAGATCGAGCTGAGTGTGATCAGCTCCATGGCCCTGGCATTCCGTGATCCTATCACGATCATGGTATTTATGGGCTGGCTGATGCTGATGAGCCCGCAGTTAACCCTTTTTGTCCTGATTCTTTTACCCATTGCCGGATTCATCATCGGCAGGATTGCCAAATCGTTGAAACCTACAGCCCTGAAAAGTCAAAGCAAACTCGGGCTGATTCTTTCGGTAATGGAAGAAACATTATCCGGCCTGCGCATCATCAAAGCCTTCAACGCTGAAAACAAGATGAGGGTGCGATTTCAAAGCCTTAATAATCTTTATACCCGGATCATGAATAAATTGTACCGTCGCCAGGATCTTGCATCACCTGTCAGTGAATTCCTGGGAACAACGGTCTTTATCGTGATCCTCCTCTTTGGCGGCTCACTGGTACTCTCCGGAAACAGCACGTTGTCACCGGAAGCCTTCGTAGGTTACCTCGCTATCTTTTCCCAGATTATTCAGCCCGCAAAAAACTTTACCAAAGCATGGTACAATGTCCAAAAAGGTCTGGCATCGGCGGAGCGTATCGACAGCGTGCTCACCGCTGAAATAACCATCAAAGACAACCCTGAAGCCAAATCAAAGAAGGGATTTCATTCCGATATCTCATTTCAGAATGTTTCTTTTAAATACGAAGACAATTATGTGTTGAAAGACATCAATGTTACCATCAAAAAAGGCCGGAAAGTTGCCCTGGTGGGGCAATCAGGTGCCGGGAAATCAACCTTTGTTGACCTTATTCCACGGTTTTACGATGTGGAAGAAGGAGAGATCACCATCGATGGTATTCCATTGCAACAAGTCAGGATCAAGGATTTGCGCAGCCTAATGGGAAATGTAAACCAGGAACCCATATTGTTTAATGACACCTTTTATAACAATATTTCCTTTGGTGCTGATGATGTTACCGAAGATGAAGTGATACAGGCGGCACGAATTGCCAATGCGCATGACTTCATCATGGATAGCCCACTGGGTTACCATACCAACATAGGTGACCGCGGTAGCAAACTGTCAGGCGGGCAAAGACAACGAATCAGTATCGCACGGGCCGTTCTGAAAAACCCACCCATTCTCATCTTAGATGAAGCCACATCCTCGCTGGATACCGAATCGGAGAAGTACGTGCAGGAGGCGTTGTTGAACGTGATGGAAAACCGCACCTCTATTGTAATAGCACACCGGTTATCTACCATCATCAACGCCGACCTCATTTGCGTAATGCACGAGGGACGTATCAGAGAAACAGGCACACACAGCGAGTTACTTGACAAAGATGGTATCTATAAAAAACTGCACAGCCTCCAGATGTTCTCCTGAGTGGTCTATTTATAGAATTATGCGTATTTTTGCATACAATTTCTTTAAGGTGACCATCCCGGAAAGACAATCGGCCGTTGATAAGTCACCCGATTCCAACATTGTGGATCTTAAATCGAAATGTTTCGTTCAATAACCTGATAGTTCAATTAATTTCAAACATGCGTTTTATTTTATTTCTTGCCACGTTCCTTTTTTTCTCAAATGGTTTTTTTCTTCATGAATCAGCAGCCCAGGAAGTTCTGCCTAAATGGATGACAGAAGAAGAAAAGGCTATATACCAGGATTACCGGGATAATTTGCCTGTTCCGCTTAACACCAACCCTCCAGCTAATCCACCTCGTGCTCCCGGTGAATTTGAGGAAGCACAGGCTGTAATCGTAACCTGGGCTGCATACAGTCCGGAACTGCGGGAAATTGTCCGACATGCACAGTCTGCAGTTACCGTTTACATCATTACCTCAAACCAGTCGTGGGTGCAAAACTACCTCATTTCTGGGAACGTACCTCTTGACAACATTGAATTCATCAATGCTCCATATAACAGTGTATGGGTAAGAGACTATGGCCCACAAAGCGTTTACCTTGACGGTACCGACGAGCTTGCTTTCATAGACTGGGATTACAACAGGCCGCGTCCCCAGGACAACCAGGTGCCAGGCTTTATGGCCGGTTATCTGGGCCTGCCTATTTACCAGATGGCTATGGGCTCTAATCTGCTTACTGCCACGGGCGGCAACTTTATGGCCGACGGATTTGGACAGGGCTTTTCATCCAAACTGATTTTGTCAGAAAATTCGAACTTCACTGAGGCCCAAATTGACCAGATTAAGTATGAATTCAAAGGTATTCATACATACATAAAGATGGATGAGTTGCCATACGATAATATTTCTCACCTGGATATGCACATGAAGCTGCTGGATGAAGAGACACTACTTGTCGGCGAGTTTCCTCAAGGTGTATCAGATGGGCCTTTCATTGAAGCCAACCTTGATTACTTGCTCAGCAACTATCAGACTGCTTATGAAAGACCTTTTAACGTCGTTAGGGTACCAATGGCACCAAGCCCCAGCGGCAACTATCCACCGCAGGCACATTATCGTACCTATACAAACTCCATTATCCTGAACCATGTGGTGCTCGTACCGGTTTATGGCAGTTACCTTGATGCTGATGCGCTTGCCATTTATGAGGAAGCCATGCCCGGATACGAAATTGTGGGAATCAACATGAACAATGTGATCTCTGCCAGTGGCGCCATTCATTGTGTAACCCGTGAAATTGCCGCTGACGATCCGATTCATATCGCCCATGCACGTATTCTGGAAGCAGAATATAATGATTTGAATTATGAAGTAATGGCCAATATCAGCAACTATGCCGGTATCGAAGAAGCCTTTGTTTACTGGAAAACAGGCGATGATGAGTCTTTTGAACAACTACAAATGGTGCTTGAAGAAGACACTTATTATGCCTATATCCCCGGGCAGCCTTGCATGACAGAAGTATCTTACTATATCAGTGCCACCAATGTAAACGGAAAAACCATTAATAAACCCTTCGTGGCTCCTGATGGTTATTATACATTTACCGTAACAGGAGATGCCGTGGATTTTATTGCCGACCCTATGGCTGTCACCGTAGGTATGCCGGTAAACTTCCATCTGACCTATTGCAATGAACCTGAAAACGTCAGCTGGCATTTTGGAGATGGAGCAGAACCTGCCACCGCTACCGGCACCGGTCCGCACGAAGTTATATACACTACCAGCGGCGGCAAAACCATAACCCTGGAATATGATGGTGAAACCATCATCAAAGAAAATTATGTGGTGGTGAATGAAGAAAACGGATATGTGGTCATTATCAATGTGGAAGGAACAGGTACCACCGATCCCGAACCCGGACAGTATGAGGTTGAAGGTGGGGAAGAACTGGAAATTGTTGCCATTCCCGGAGAGGACTGGAAATTTGTCAAATGGAAGGTCAATCATACCGACTATTATTACTCTGACACCCTGCACATCAACATCGAAAACAATGCAAACATTGTTGCCATTTTTGAGGACATCACAGCAGATATCAGCCAGGTTGAAGATCCGCTGCGCTACAACATCTTTCCAAATCCCAACAGTGGGAGCTTTACTGTTTCTCTGTCGCCGTTTTATGAAACCCTGGAAATGACTATTATGGACACCAGGGGGCAAATCATTCATCAGCAGACTATCCCTCCGTCTCAATGGGAAACGCTGAAATCAGTGGAGCTTGGAACGATTCCCACAGGTATATATATCGTGCGTTTTTCAAGCGGCAGGGAGATTCAAACGGGAAGGATCGTAATCCATTAAACTGTCATAGACAGTAGCTTTCCGGGTAATCATGCGGTTATTCTGAAAACCATGCGGCCAAACCGCATTGATTCACGAAAAAAATGTATTTTTACATGATGTTTGTTGATAGTTTAGAAACAAACACATTGAAGCCATTTTTTTAAAATATCATATCGTATGGATTTAAGCAAAATCATGACCATCAGCGGCAAGCCGGGTTTGTACAAAATGATTGCCGAAACACGAAACGGCTTTGTGGTGGAATCTCTTCTGGATGGCAGAAAAATGCCCGTATTCCCCACTGACCGCAGCAGCATACTGGAGGACATCAGTGTGTTTACGATGGAAAAGGATGTTCCGCTAAAGAATATTTTGTGGAAGATTTATGAGCTGACTGAAGGCAAGCCGGCCTTGGATGCAAAACAAGCCACACCGGATGAAATCAGGCAGGCGTTCGAAGAAGTACTACCGGATTATGACAAAGACAGGGTTTATATTTCGGACATGAAAAAGATCTTCACATGGTACGGCATTCTCCTGGAAAAAGACATGATATCCAAGCCTGAAGACCCGGATGCCGGGGAAGAAGAAAGTGCAGATTCCGGGACTGATGCTGAGGACAAAAAAGAAACTTCTCCTGAAAATGAGAAGACCAAAAGCGATAAGCCCGGCACTTCAACCGGAAAAAAATCGTCCAAATAATGGTATGGTGACATCCCATGTATAAATCCATAATCCGCCCCCTCTTATTCCTTTGTCCGCCTGAATGGATACACCGGGCAGTAAATATTCTTTTGCCGATACTTTGCAGGATACCTTTTGTTTCCTATTTGTTTCGAAAGCGTTACCTGATCAGGGACTCCCGCTTACAACGCACCCTGTTCGGAATACAATTCCCGAACCCGGTAGGCATTGCTGCCGGCTTTGATAAAGAAGCAAGCGTTTATCCTGCATTAGCATATTTTGGATTTGGCCATGTTGAAACAGGAACCGTAACGCCACTGCCACAGAAAGGAAATCCAAAGCCAAGGCTGTTCAGACTTCAAAAAGATCAGGCACTTATAAACCGAATGGGCTTTAACAACCATGGTGTTGAGGCTTTTGCTGCAAAACTCAATCGAAAAAGACAAGGGGTCATCATTGGCGGAAATATTGGCAAAAACACCCTTACTCCCAATGAAAATGCAGCTGCAGATTACCTGTATTGCTTTGAAAAGCTTTTTGACTTGGTTGACTATTTTGTGATCAATGTAAGCTGCCCCAACATCAAAGGGATGAATGCCCTTCAAGACAGAAGAGCACTGATGAATATTTTGAACACTGTTCAGGAAAACAATTTTTCAAGAAATAACCCCAAGCCTGTATTATTAAAGATTTCACCAGACCTTACCGAGCCACAGCTTGACGATGTGCTTTCCATGGTTGAAGAAGCCAGGCTGGATGGTATTGTTGCAACCAATACCACATCCCTTCGCGACAACCTGATCACTGATCCCAAAATCATCGAAAAGACAGGCCAGGGTGGGCTAAGCGGTAAACCTTTGAGAAAGAAATCATTAAAAACAATAAAATACCTCCATGACAAGTCGGAGGGAAAAGTGCCGATTATTGGTGTGGGTGGTATCATGAGTGCTGAAGATGCATGGGAAACACTTGAAGCGGGGGCAAGCCTGGTTCAGGTTTATACCGGTTTTGTATACAATGGCCCCTCGCTGGGCAAAAAGATCAATAAGTTGATACTTAAAAAAATGGCTGCAGAAAGTGTACAGTGGTGAACATTTGGTGACCGCCAGCGAGCAATTACAACACACCGGCGGTCTGTTTAAAACTGTTACAGGCCTTGTTTGCCGAATACTTAGGTATAAAAATCTTTAATCTTCAGCGGGTTTTAAACTTTGGCTTTCTTTTTGTTGTTTAACAATATATGAAAATCCGTATTCTAACATACATTATTACAGCTCATTTGTTTCTGGCCTATCTTCCCGCTGCAGGGGCATCTGAACAGGACAGAGGCTTTAGATTCAACAGGGACAGGCGCTCTGTGACAATTCCCATAAAGGTTCGTAACAATTTGGCTGTCATACCATTGGAAATAAATAACCGTGGGCCATTTTACTTTATTCTCGACACCGGGGTGAATACAACCATCCTTACTGAACCGATTATGGCCCATTTGCTGGGACTTGAGTTTTCCCAGTCAATTTTCGTATATGGTTTGGGTGGAGAAGGGATTGTGGAGGCAGTGCTTGCTGAAAATGTAACGATCAGCATGCACGGCATCACCGGTAAAAATATGAATCTGATCGTGATTCCTGAGAACATCCTGTCTTTTTCGGAAGTATTTGGATTCCCGGTTTACGGTGTGATTGGCTATGATTTCCTGAAAAATTTCCCCGTAGAGATCAGTTATTCCTCAGAATCCATGCGTGTTTTCAGGGAGCCGACCTACCGGCTCAGGAGAAGGACCGAAACCATACCTTTCAGGGTCATCCAGGGAAAACCATATGTGGAAGCAACCATTGTGGGCACCAGTGGTGATTCACTGACAACGCATTTACTGTTGGATCTTGGTGCCAGTCATCCCATTTATCTCAACAGAAGATATATTGGCCTGTCTGAAGAAACCATATCCGGGTTTTTGGGCAAGGGGATCAGTGGAAACCTCATGGGCCAAATAGGCCGGGTGGAAAAACTGATCATTGGTGAAACAGAGATTGAAGCACCAATTGTTTCTTATCCGGACGCTGAGTTCCTGCAGTTTCAGGGGCAAAGCATTCATTGGGAAGGCATCATCGGAGGTGGAATTATCAAACGCTATCATATCATATTGGACTACGAGCGCGAGAAAATGTTTATTCGCAGAAGCCCGTTTTACAGGCAACCCTTCCACACCAATCTAAGCGGATTGGAGGTAGTGGCACGAGGTTCAAACATGCGTGACTTTATCATACACTATGTCAGGCCAGGTTCAGTGGCTTACGAAGCCGGATTGATTGCCGGTGACCGCATCATCTATCTGGACACAGAATCTTATCGCCAGATAACACTGGACAAGATTCTCAACGCCTTGTCTCAGGATGAAGGAGCCGTGATAAGGATGGTCGTGATGCGCGACGATAAACTCCTGAATAAAAGATTCAGGCTCCGGGAAGATCTTTGATCGATCTATGATCAATTTGGCTAAAGCCCAAACACAAATGCCGGTGTGCAGGTCTTAACAATTAAGGACGCAGATATGGCATATCCTTTTCCCTTCCTTTTTGAACCCATTCTTCAGGTATGATATGCCAGTTATTACGACTGGCAGGAGTATAGGGTTCTTCCATCTCTCTGAAAAACTCAATCATATAACTGCGCAAATCTTTTTCGGTGGATGTCAGTATTCTGTCTGACAGTTCTTCATGTTTTATGCCGGCTCCCCGGATCAGGTGACCTCCTCCCCCGCTGCCCCTGTAGGAATTGACGGCTACTTTGTAAGTGGCCTCATAGTCAAAAAAACCTCCATCTTCCATACTTTTGATGGTCACCCGTTCGCCGGCGGGTTTAGATACATCCACCACATAAACGATACCGGCTGCAGAATCAAAATTGTATGGTGGATTTGCCAGGGCGCGCCAACCACGGCGGTCTCCGGGGACCCTGCCCATCTGGTCTCTGAATAGATTGAGGAGATGGTCGTTTTCGTTTCTCATACGGTTGAACCAGAGTCCGTAGGAGTATTCCAGGTGGTCATGTATCTCCTGTCCTGTAAGCTCCATGGTATAGAGAAAATTTTCGTATTCATACAAAAGGAAAAAATCGCGCATGTACATGGTTCCGGCCCTGATGGTTTTGTCAAATGCAAGGGGTGCAGTAAAGGAAACATCCGCATCGGTCAGCGACAGCTGTATATCATGGACAAGATCGGTAAATGCAGCGCTTCCAAAAAGAGATTCTATGGAGTGTACAGGTTCCGTCAATTTGCCAACCGGCTGGTTTGCGAACCTGAGAATTTCCTGCACGTCATCCTCAAAGGCCTGCATGTATGCGTGGCTTGGCACAACTTTTTCCGATGATATCATTTCAGCTTTTACGTCCAATAACTCAAATGATCTGCGCGAGGTTCTTGCAAAGGTTAATTCAGCCAATGCAAGGTTTTCGGCAAAATGACCGGGTCCAAGCACAAGTACTTCTTCACCAAGAATATTGATTACGGTTTGAATTCTTCTACGGTGATCATGGGAAGAGAATATGACATCAAAACCGGGTACGTTTTTGGCGATATAGCCTGAAGCATGTTCAAGCGGGTGTTCGGACGGATCAGGTTCCAGACTGCCAAAACCACTATGAAACAGACCAATGAGTGCATCGGGCTTTTCATTTTCAAGAATATATTCTACCCAATATCTGGCCGACTCAACCATATCCTGAAACTGTAGGCCTTCCCAAAGATGCGGAGGCAGCCAGTTTGGCACACTTGGGGTTGTCAGACCCAGCACGGCAACGCGCACCCTTTGCCTTTCTATGATGGTGTATGGGACAAAGTAAGGCTCACCTGTTTCGGCATCCAGCACATTTGCTCCCAGCCAGGGGAAATCAAACTCCTCTTTTATTCGGTTGTAGACTGCAGGGCCGGTTTCAATGTCGTGATTACCAATGGTAGCCGCATCAAATCGCATAAAGTTCATAACGCGGCTAAACAGGTTTTTATCTGTTTCCTGTACAAAGTTGGCATAATAAGCGGCGGGTGTACCCTGGAGGAGGTCGCCATTGTCGAGCAGAATCAGGCTATCATGGTTGCGGGCACGGAGTACCTGAACCATATAGTGAATATTTGCCATTGAGGTTTTTGCGGGCCGGTTGGTAACAAAATCATAGGGGAACAAGCGTGCATGAACATCGGCTGTTGCTGCCACCTGGATTTTGATGTCACGCGCCATACTTTCCGGTGACGTGACCATTGCCAAACTAAAAAACAGAGGTAAAATGAGCAATCGAAGGATTCGCATGTGAATGGGATTATGTGTGAGTAACATTGTTCAGTATATAATAAAAAAGGCACCCTGAAACAGGCGCCTTTACTTAGAATAGCAGCAATTATTGTCCAAGATAAGCCTTCAGCAACTTGCTTCTTGAAGTATGCTTCAGCCTGCGGATGGCTTTTTCTTTGATTTGTCTGACCCGTTCACGGGTGAGGTCGAATTTTGCGCCAATTTCATCCAGTGTCAGGCCGTGGTTCATGCCGATTCCGAAATAGAGGTTGATCACATCTCTTTCTTTCTCGGTAAGTGTAGCCAACGACCGCTGAATTTCCCTGGCGAGGGATTCATGGATGAGACTTGAGTCGGCATTGGGGGAATCCTGGTTGACGTACACATCGAGCAAGCTTGCATCCTCACCCTGCACGAGTGGTGCATCCACCGAAACATGGTGGGTGGATATCCGAAACGACTCGGTAATTTTGTCTTCATGCACATCCAGTGCATCAGCCAATTCCTCGGCAGAAGGTGGCCTTTCGTATTTCTGCTCAAGTCTGGATGCCTCTTTTTTGATTTTGTTGAGCGAGCCAACCTGGTTCAGGGGCAATCGCACAATACGCGACTGTTCTGCCAGTGCTTGCAGAATGGATTGGCGGATCCACCAAACAGCATAGGATATGAATTTAAAACCCCGGGTTTCGTCGAAGCGCTTGGCTGCTTTTATGAGACCCAGGTTGCCTTCGTTGATCAGGTCGGGCAAGCTCAAACCCTGATTCTGGTATTGCTTGGCCACCGAAACTACAAAGCGAAGGTTAGCCTTGGTGAGTTTCTCCAATGCTACCTGATCACCTTGTTTGATTCGCTGGGCAAGCTGTACTTCTTCCTCAGCCGATATCAAAGGAACCTTTCCAATCTCCTGCAAATACTTGTCCAATGACGCTGTATCCCGATTGGTGATAGACTTTGAAATCTTTAATTGTCGCATATATCAGATTTGTATTTAGTATAAACGGGGGCAATTATCCCAGAGAAAGGAAATTTCTCAAAAAGCCCCCAAAGGTACAAAAAAAATTCGTTTTGTGCAATGCCTTAACAACTTATGAACTGTTTTTTCAATAAATTGTTTGATATTAGAATGGCATTTTTTAACATTTTCCGGCAAAAGGTAGTGAAATACTTGTTGTTAGCCAAGTCCAATACCGTAGTATGCACGACGGCCGTCGGGATAGATTCCCTCCACAAGCACACCCCCGCTTCTGCCATCAAGGATTTGTGCAATATCATCAGGCGAACCAACCGGCTGATTGGCCAGATGGGTTATGATGAATCCGCGCCGTATGCCGGCGTTGCTCAAAACACCACGTGAAACAGATGTTACCTGCACACCATGATCAATACCCAGCTCTTCCATTGTCCTTTCAGGTAAAGATTCAAACCGTGCTCCGAGCAATTCAACAACATCCCGGGTGTCGCGGGTAACAGCCGCCACTTCACCATAGATGTTTTTTAGTGTGGCGGTGGTTTGCCGCTCACGACCATTACGGTAATAGTTTACCTTTACATCATCACCGGGCCTTTTCCGTCCAACCATTTCAATCAGATCGGCGGGGTTTCGAACCGGGTTTCCGTCAATAGCCACAATAACATCTCCCTGACGGATACCTGCCAGATCGGCAGCACTGTTTTCACCTACTCTTTCCACATAGGCACCACGGATCACGCCGAGACCTTTGTCTTCAGCAATGCGGCTGGTAAGCGGCGAAATGGTAACGCCAAGCATTCCTCTTTGAACAATACCAAATTCCTTGAGGTCTTCCATCACCTTCAGTGCAATACTGGATGGGATGGCAAAAGAATAACCGGCAAAAGAACCCGTAGTGGACGCAATGGCCGTATTGATACCAATCAACTCACCCCTTGCATTTACCAGGGCACCACCACTGTTACCCCTGTTTACTGCTGCATCTGTTTGTATAAAAGACTCAATGGCCATGGTGTCTGTAAGGATATTGATATTTCTCCCTTTTGCACTGACAATTCCCGCAGTAACGGTAGATTGCAGGTTGAAGGGGTTACCAATGGCAAGCACCCATTCGCCAACCCTCAGTGCGTCGGAGTCACCAAAAATCATATATGGTAAATTCTGTTCTTCGATTTTTAACAATGCCAGATCAGTGGTGGGATCGGTCCCAACCTTTCGTGCTTCGTACAAGCGGTTGTCGTTTAGTGTCACCTCTATCAGAGTGGCGTCGGCAACCACGTGGTTATTGGTAATGATATAACCATCGGGTGTCAGTATAACACCACTTCCGGAACCAACCATTGGTTGCTGCTGCTGTGGTGAAGGCCGGCGACGTGGTCCGAAAAAGAAGTCGAAGAAATCATCATGCCGGAAAAAATCCTGCTGCGGACTTCTTCTCGGCTCAAACTCTGCCCGAATGTGCACAACAGCATCCACCGTAAGGTCTGCAACCGTTGTAAAATCCGGCAAACCACTTAGTATTTCACCGGTGTTACTGACGAATGCAGACGGAACCCGTTCAAACCTGTGCGGAATGGTATGCGATACAATAACCTCACTGGATGGTGGCGAAAAGATGTAATGGTTCATAACCAAAGCACCAGAGCCTCCCAATAAGGCAACAAACAGCAATCCAAGAAATTTTTTCATATCCTTTGCCCTCTTTTATTCGTTAACAATTTTTTCTTCATTTTGTTTTCAAAACTTAATACTAACACAGCCAAAATGTCTTATTTTTTTTTGCAGCCCTCATATATCAATAAGCATGCCTTATGACGCAAAAGAATCTTAATAAAAACTAAAAACCACCTGATGCACCCAATATCGTTTTTATGCGATTGAAGCTCTGTGCAGTAAATATTATTTTCTGTATTTTTGAGCATCCAATTTTTGATTATGGTATTGAAATTCCATAAGTTTCATGGTGCAGGCAATGATTTTATCCTGTTGAACAATATGCATGGATCCATCGGCTATGCCGGAGAAAAAGGCCGATACATGATCAGGGGCCTCTGTGACCGTCGTTTTGGTGTCGGGGCTGATGGCCTGATTTTGCTGGAACCTTCTGACTCACATGATTTCCGGATGGTGTATTTCAATGCCGATGGAAATGAAGGGAGCTTTTGCGGCAATGGTAGCCGGTGCGCAGTCATTTTTGCACATATGCAGGGAATCATCAGTGGGTCTTCGGCTTGTTTTACAGCTTCGGACGGAGCACATAAGGCTGAAATCCTGCACAAAACTGCTTCAGGTTTTCGGGTACGGGTGGAGATGAAAGACACGGAATATCCGAAACTGATGAGCAACGGCAGTATATATGCTGACACCGGTTCTCCCCACCTGGTCATTTTCAAAGAAAACATCAGTATTTTGGATGTGATGGTAGAAGGAAGCGCCATCCGGTATGACGGCGCATGGAAGCCAGGGGGTGTAAACGTTAATTTTGCAGAATTTACCGGAGATAAAAGCATAAAAGTCCGAACCTATGAGAGAGGTGTTGAAAATGAAACGCTGTCTTGTGGCACAGGTGTAGCAGCATCGGCCCTCGCTGCATGGGTTCATTTGCATCCGCATTCCGGAGAACAAATCTATACCGTTCATACCGCCGGTGGTACAATGCAGGTAAGATTTACACCACCGAAAGAGGGAGTATCACCGGCACATTTTACATCTGTTTCGCTTGAAGGACCTGTGGAACGGGTTTTCGAGGGGACAATAAACCTTCCGCAGCCATGAAAAAAGAGGATGAGACATTGACCAGTTTGAGGGGTGAAAGAATTTTTCTCCGACCGGTAGAAATAGAGGACCTTGAAGCTCTTTACCGATGGGAAAATGACATCAGCAACTGGGTTTACAGCAACCATCTGAACCCGTTTTCCCGGTTTTACTTAGAACAATACATCCTGAATGCGGATAACAACATTTACAACGATAAACAGCTTCGCCTGATGATTGTGGGGCACGACAATGCAGCCCGCGGTATCATTGATCTGTTTGACTTTGATCCTCACCACCGCAGGGTAGCCATAGGAATCATTATTGATCCGGGTTACCAGAAACAGGGTTTTGCTTCGGAAGCTCTGGAGCTTGTGATCACATACGCACGTGAAATACTTCACTGCAAGCAAGTTTACTGTGGCATTGATGCAGACAACGAAGTCAGCCTGAAGCTGTTTCAAAAGTTCGGCTTCAAAATAACCGGTACGAAAAAAATGTGGCGCCTGCTCAAAGGTGGCTGGCGCGACGAACATTTCCTGCAACTGATTTTTTAAATTGCACACCAAACGTCACCAAAAAGCAAGATATCCGGGCAGATGGCGTTTTCAATAAAGAAAATGAAATTAAAAAGAATATTGTATATCCTGGGGGCAATGGTTGCGGTTGTGATCATTGCCGGCATTTCAGCCTTTTATTACGTAGTTTACGCGCCCAATGTTGATCTTGGGGGCAGAGAAAGCACCCTTGTTTTTATTCCTACGGGAAGCAGTTATGAAGATGTGCTGGAAATACTTACCGAAGAGGGCATTGTTTCCAATATCCGCACTTTCTCGTGGCTTGCGGAACAAAAGAATTACCCTGCCCGCGTGATGCCGGGTCGTTACCGGATACACGCCGGTAAGGGGAACAACAGCCTCATCAACTTGTTGCGCTCTGGCGAGCAGGAAGCTGTCAGGCTGACGTTTACGAATATCAGGACGAAGGAGCAGTTGTCGGGTATTTTGGCCGTGCAACTTGAAACAGACTCCGTATCCGTACTCCAAATGCTGAGAGACCCTGACCGTTTTACCGCGATAGGTATGGATACGTTAACGGGTATCCTGCTTTTTATCCCCGATACTTACGAGGTTTACTGGAACATTGGTGTTGACGGTCTGTTGTCGAGGATGCAACGGGAGTATAATGCCTTCTGGAACGAAGCGCGTCGTGCGCGGGCGGCGGAAATCGGCCTTTCACCTGTGGAAGTAGGGATTCTGGCCTCCATTGTGCAGAGTGAAACCAGTAAACGTGAAGAAAATGCCCGTATTGCCGGGGTGTATATGAACCGTTTGCAGCGGAATATCCCATTGCAGGCCGACCCGACAGTAATTTTTGCAACGGGCGATTTCACTATCAGAAGGGTTTTGAACAGGCACCTCGCCATTGATTCGCCGTTTAATACCTATATGTACAGCGGATTGCCACCCGGACCGATCACCCTGCCCGAACCACACGTTTTGGATGCCGTGTTGAATTATGAGAATCATGACTACCTTTTTTTCAGTGCGAAGCCCGACTTCAGCGGATACCATGTGTTTGCCAGGACATACCGGGAACATCTTGCCAATGCACGCCGGTACCGACAGGCACTCAACGAATTAAATGTATTCAGATAATGGTGACCTGATCTTCCAGCATATCTGCATTTTACAAATCAGCATATCCCATTTTTAACCATAACACTGATTCTTTTATGAAAAAAATTAAGTTTGGCACAGACGGTTGGCGGGCCATTATTGCCAAGGACTTTACCACAGATAATGTGGCACGGATTGCCGAGGGCACAGCCCTTTGGGCGTTGAAGCAGGAAAACAAGCCTTCTGTGATGCTGGGCCATGATTGCAGGTTTGGCGGCGAACTGTTCACAGAAACCGTTGCGAAGGTACTGACAAGTCATGGTATCAAGGTGTTTATGGCCGGCAGTTTCGTAACGGCTCCCATGATCAGCATGGGCACCAGGGATACGGGCAGCACCCTGGGTGTTTTTATCACGGCGAGTCATAATCCGCCGCTGTATAACGGATATAAGCTGAAGGGCAGCTATGGCGGGCCTCTATTGGAGGAACAGGTGCTGGAGGTAGAAGCGCTGATCCCTGATTATCCCACAGAAAATATGGATCATATCCGACTGGACACTTTGCAAAAAGATGGGCTTCTTGAATACATAGACCTTGAAACTGCATACTGTGAATACCTGGAACAGCGTTTCGATCTGAATGCCATACGAAATGCAGGTATGGGCTTTGCTTTTGATGCCATGTATGGCTCAGGGCAAAATGTGATGCGCCGGCTTTTCCCCAATATCATGCTGTTGCATTGTGAAAGGCAGCCGCTGTTTGACGGCATTCCGCCGGAGCCCCTTGCCAGAAACCTGAAAGCCTTCAGCGAGGCCATCAGGTCAGATGGCGGGATCGATTGCGGACTGGCGGTTGACGGCGACGCTGACCGCACCGCGCTCATGGATAGCAGTGGCAAATACATCGACTCCCACCATGTGATCCTGTTGCTCATCCACTATCTTCATCATTACAAGAAAAAAACAGGCAAAGTGGCAACCGGATTTTCCTCATCGCTAAAGATCCACAAGCTTTGCGAATTATATGGCATACCCTTAGAAGTGGTAAAGATCGGGTTCAAGCACATCTGCGGCATCATGCTGGAGGAAGAAGTTTTGGTGGGCGGCGAAGAGTCGGGAGGTATTGCTGTTTCCGGGCATATTCCGGAAAGGGATGGCATCTATAACGGGCTGATTATATGGGAGGCCATGGTCAAAACCGGCAAAACGCTCACAGAACTGATTGATGAGATATACGCCCTGACAGGACCATTTGCGTTTGAAAGGTCGGACCTAACCATCAGCCAGGAAGATAAAGAGCGGATTGTAGATAATTGCAAGCGAGAAAAATACACGCATTTTGGAAAGTACATCGTTCAAAAGCTGGAAACTCTGGACGGTTTCAAATACTACTTCAGCGACAGCCAATGGCTGATGATCAGGCCATCGGGAACAGAACCCGTTTTGCGCACATACGCTGAGGGAAAAGACCAGGAGGAAGCACTTGACATCCTGAAAGCAGGATACGAGACCATCATGAATCCCAATCATTAGTCCTTATCAAAATAACTCAATAAAATCACTTCATAAAAACCTTATATAACATGACTTCCCGATTCTTTGCCTTTGTTTTTTCATTTTTGTTTTTGGCTGGAACTTCCTTTGCGGAAGAATCCGGAACTGCTGATCTGACACACCCTGAGACTTATTTCGGTTTTATGCCGGGAGAAGACCGGAAGATGTTTCTTTACGAAGACCTTATCGGATACCTGGACCTGTTGCAGCAGGAATCTGATATGATGCATATGATTGAAAACGGTGTATCCCCTATGGGGCGGCCGATGTACATTGCTTTTGTATCATCGGCGGAGAATATCGCCAGGCTTGACAGGCTGCGGGAGATCAACCGCCGCCTTGCACTCGACGGCAACATACCACCCGATGAAATGGAGGCCCTGGTTGAGGAGGGACGTGCCTTTGTTTTGGTCACACTGTCGATGCATTCCACGGAAGTGGCACCTTCACAGGCGGCTCCCCTGATGGCATACAATCTCATTACCGGCACCGACAGTAACCCGGCCCATCTGGACAATGTTGTTTTTATGATGGTACCGTCTCACAATCCTGACGGTATGAACATGATCGTAGAGCATTACAACAGGTATCTTGACACACCATATGAAGGCAGCGGATTGCCGGGTGTTTACCACAAATATGTGGGGCACAACATCAACCGGGACTTTGTGACTTTGACACAAACAGACAATCAGGCGGTAGCCGATATTTACAACCTGGACTGGTTTCCTCATGTGCTGGTGGAGAAACACCAGATGGGCAGCACCGGCCCCCGTTATTTTGTACCACCCAATCATGATCCCATTGCGCAGAATATTGACGAAAGGGTTTGGAGCTGGACCTGGGTGTTTGGTTCCAACATGGCCCGGGACATGACGGCAAGAGGCCTGAAGGGCGTAAGTCAGCATTACCTTTTTGATGATTACTGGCCGGGATCGACGCAAACCAGTGCCTGGAAAAACGTGATCAGCCTTTTGACAGAAGCTGCCAGTGTGCAGTTGGCAACGCCAATATATATTGAGGCCAATGAGTTGCAGGTTTGGGGTAAGGGTTTGTCTGAATACAAAAAAAGTATCAACTTCCCGGCACCGTGGCCGGGCGGCTGGTGGACCCTCGGCGACCTGGTAACCTATGAGCTGGAATCGGTTTACTCACTGGTCAAAACTGCATCTTTGCACCGGGAAGAGATTCTTCATTTTCGTAATGAGATGTGCAGAAGGGAGATCAACAAAGGACTTACTGAACCGCCCTATTATTACATATTGCCCGCCAGACAACATGACCCGGGAGAGTTAAAGGCATTATTGCGTTTACTGGAACGGCACGGGATCGACCTGTATCGTATGGATTCGGATCATGTGATGGAAGGCCGGCTCATTCGTGAGGGTGATTTTATCATCCCGATGGCCCAGCCATTCCGGGCATTTATCAAGGAGGTTATGGAAAAACAGGATTTTCCGGTGAGAAGATACACCCCCGGCGGGGAAATGATCCGGCCTTACGATATTACATCATGGTCTTTGCCTCTGCACAGGGGGCTCACAAGTTTGGAAATCAACACATATTACCCAAATGAGAGTCTTCACTATTCGCCTGTTCGCACTGATGAACTGATTCAAAGACGAGGCTTGCCCGGCGACGCCAATTGGTTGCTGTTTTCTGCCAGGCATAACCAAAGCTATGGATTTGCTTTCAGGGCAATGGCAAAAGACATTCAGGTAAAGCGAACAGTTGAAGACTTCTCGTGGCATGAGGAAGTTGTGCCGAAGGGCAGTTTCCTGGTTGGGGTTACCCGGGGCAACCGTTCATCTTTAGCGTCGTTGATGGAAACCATCGACATTGCACCCCTTGTTTTTGCGCAGGAGCCCGACGTTGCCCGTGAAAACGTCCGTATGCCGCGTATTGCCATTTGTGAAACGAATTTTCATGATATGGATGCCGGTTGGACCCGATTCCTTTTTGACAGTTACGGCATCCCTTTTACCGTTCTCAATCCCGCTGACTTCAGGGATGTTTCACTGGAGGACCGTTTTGATGTGATTGTGTTTCCCGACTCACCAAAGGACCAGATTTTACATGGGCATACGACCCGGGCCGGAGAAGTATTTGTGCCTTTTTACAACCCAAAGTACATCAAAGGTATGGGAAATGAAGGCTGGCAAAATGTTTTGCAATTTATGGCAAATGGAGGAACGGTTGTTTCCTGGGCCAATTCCACAGCTTTGTTTTTTGGTTTGATGAATCCCGGAGAGGATGAAGAGAATTTCCGTTTTCCGATCAGGGATATTTCCGGAACGCTGTCAGGAAATGGCTTTTACTGTCCGGGTTCGCTTTTGAAGGTCCACCTGGTACCCGATCATCCCATTACTTATGGCATGCAAGGGCAAATCGGGGTATTTCACCGCAGTTCACCGGTTTTTGCCACATCCATACCAAACTTCGGTATGGACAGGCGGGTGATCGGTCTGTTTCCTGAAGACGAAGATTTGCTGTTGAGCGGATATGCAGAGAACGTGAATCTGCTGGAGCGGCAACCAGCCATTGTTTGGCTTCAGAGAGGCGAGGGACAAGCGGTGCTGTTCTCTTTTGCGCCCAATTTCAGGGGCTCCACGCCGGTTTCCGCAAAGCTTATATTTAACTCTTTGCTGCTGTAGTTTAGATGTTTATGCTTTGATCAATCGGGCACAGTGCACCGGGCTGGATCATGGTTTGGGCAGGGGAGAAAGTCCCGTTTAATTTGGTTATTGGTTCATATCGCCGACCGGATGGGCATACAGGTCAAATTCAGCGGCACCGGTGATTTTTACATCCACCAAACGGCCAACGTTGAAAGGAGCGGGTTTTTCGATCAGGACTTCATTATCCACCTCGGGAGAGTCGTATTGAGTGCGTGCCACGAAGCGTGTCTCTTCTTCTGCATCGATGATGACTTTCATGCTTTGGCCTATCAATGAAAGGTTTTTCTCATAAGAGATCTCTGACTGCATGGTCATGATCAACTCTTGTCTTTCCAGTTTGATGTGTTCAGGCACATTGTCGGGGAGAGCGTGGGCTCGTGTCCCTTCTTCGGGAGAGTAGGTAAAAACACCCAGGCGTTCGAAGCGGATATTGTTCACGAATTCCACCAGTTCAGAAAAAGCCTGTTCCGTTTCGCCTGGATACCCAACCATTAAGGTGGTGCGCAAGGCAATACCGGGAACTTTTTCTCTGAGTTTGGAAAGAAACCGCATGGTTCCGGATTTTGTATGGCCACGGCGCATGGATTTCAGGATGTCGTCGTTGATATGCTGAACCGGGATATCCAGGTATCTACAAATTTTTTCCTGTTCGGCCATTTGGCTGATCACATCATCAGGGAACTGATGTGGATAGGCATAATGCAGGCGGATCCAGTGGATGCCGTTAACCAAACAGAGTTTTTCCAGCAACTTTCCGAGCATGGGTTTGCCATGGCTGTCGATGCCGTAGTAGCTCAAATCCTGTGCGACGAGGATGAGTTCCTTCACTCCATTGTTTGCAAGCATTGTGGCTTCTTCCAGCAAATGATCCACCGGTGCGGAAATGTGCTTCCCGCGGATTTCGGGGATGGCACAAAAAGAGCAGGTTCTGTCGCAGCCTTCGGATATTTTCAGGTAGGCGTAATGTGAGGGAGTGGTGAGATGTCGCCGGGTGGGGTTTGAAACATGGTTTTGTTTGAGGTAGGCGAGCAGGTCATTGGGATCTCTGGCACCAAACCAGGCAGCCACTTCGGGTATTTCTTCCTGTAGTATAGCATGGTAGCGTTGTGAGAGGCATCCGGTGACAATGATTTCACCGGCCATTCCTT
>SKTQ01000149.1 GCA_007122505.1 Bacteroidales bacterium
GCAACACCCTGGGCTACATTTAGCCAGGTATCTGTTTCATTCAGATCTCTTTCATATTCGATCATACGCTGTACCTGGGTCTCGACGTGTGCTACTGTTTCGGCAGAAAATCTCCCTACAAAAATGTCGTTGTAGGCGTTGCTGCCAACAATAAAGCCGTAAGCATTATCGGAATGATTGCTGTTGTATATCATCGGAGGAATTTGTGGTCCATCGCCTATAAGCAGCAAATGAGCAAAATCCGGGTTATTGTTATAATAATTGACCACATAGTTTTTGATTTCTGTTGCGGTAGTACCTACTGCTGATCTTGGTACCATTTCTGTTCTGCGCCCGATTGTCCGTTTCCAGTCAACAAAAGGTTGCATGGCTTCCATAAAACTGTCGTAAGCAATGATCAACATGCTGCCTTCCTCTCCTTCGAGCATGGGATAACGGCTTTTCGTTGCATCCATATTCAGGAAAAAGCGTTGGTAAACCTGGTTAAATTCGGGTTCAAGCACGATTTCTTCCCGCGTGCGGTAGAAAGGATCGGTACCTTTATCGCCGGTTGAAACAACAGCAACTTCAATGAGTGTATATACTTTCAGCGTTTGTTTCACTGGGTTGTACTGGAAGGGAAATATGGTTACTGTTTGCCCCCTGAAGTCACGCATGATAAATGGCTCTTCCAGTTGAGCCAGCTTACCGGGCCAGTATTCATCCAGTTCATATGCGTCACCATATACAAAAGGTACATCCCCAGGCCTTATGTCCCTGGTAAAATGCCCTTTGGATGGTCCAACCGGAATATTTTCAAATACCCTATACTCAGACCGCACAACATGAATTTCCATGTCATCCAGATCGGGTATGATGATATTCACAGCCAGTTTTCCAAGATCGGGCATGCCCTTTTCGAAGATCTGGACACCACCTTCAACAGCGATCTGAAACTCCCTGCCTTTGGGCGTTTGCAATGCCCGTTGCCAGAAACCGTCTAATGAAAATTGAATGCCGCTTTCATCAATATTGCTGTACAATAGTTGAACATCGGCGGAAACAGGGTTTGACTGATTGATTTCAACCCAGTTGCCCCATGAATAATTGCTGGAAATGAAACCGGCAAAAACAAACACCAATAAAAAGAATCTTTTTTGCATAACAGGTTTGTATTTTTAGAAAAAGTATTGATTACGAACCGTTTTTTTCTCTGCTTTCGTTGAAAATATTAAATATAAAGAATATCAACATTTGATTGAAGATCAAGTTTTCAGGATGTAATCCGAATAAAGCAGTTAGGCAAATATAATTGATTTTAAACAGCAAATATTTATTAATGATTTATTTTTTCGCTTGGCTATAATGATCAATTCAACAAAAGTTGTTAATGAAATACATTTTTAATATGTAAGCAAATGTTTTTTTTAGATATTTTTTTATTTATCATTGGAATATTCACCAAAGTCTATAGTGCTCTTTTATTTGATTAGCCCCCAAAAAATAAATATCCCGAAATGGAAATTAGCCTTGTGTTTTATTGGGGAATGGCGTCAAGTTCTAAGGAATCTTTTTATTACATTTGTAACCATCTTTTTTTTTCTTACTTATTATGGCCATGCTGAGACTGCAATTATTTGCCCTGACTATCTCATTTTTCGCGTGTATAGCAACAGTTACCTCCGGAAATAACTACATTAAAATACATGATGTAAGTGCGCAAGCCGGTGATACCATAACCATCAAGGTGGAAATTATAAACGAGCAGGCATTCGTAGGCTTTAACTTTGATATACCGCTGCCACCATCAATGAAATATATTGAAGGGTCAGAAAGGCTGCACAGGGATGACGGCCATTTTTTACTGCTCAACGAGGCAGGTATAAACGTTGTTCGGATCATCAGTGCATCAATGAGTAACAAAGCTTTTGCGGGGAATGAAGGGATTGTGGTTACTTTCGAAGTACAAACCTCATCACAGCCGGCAAACTACAAACTCTCTGCTGTACAGGCAGTTATCGGAAACATTGAAGCAAAAGATATATTGACATCCACAATTGATGGCATGATACTACTTGAGTAAAAGATCGCCAGTCTCTATGATTTGTTCGCGTAAATGCAAGTTCAGAGATTTACCCTCTTTAAACGATGCAAAAGTCTATTACTTATCATAAACTGGAGTTGGTAAATTATTCGCGGATATTAAAACTTTTTCCAAAAATGACTGTCTAATCTATTCATCTGCTATGATTATACGTTATGATTAAAGATACTGTTTTACCGGTTTTATTCGCTATTTTGTTTTTATTTTCTGCAAGCGCGGATTCGCCTCCACAATCACCAAAGTGGGACGATCCCGAAAGTTTGCCGCAATGGATGACTCCTGAAGAAAAGCTTAGGGTTCATGAAATTGGACTAGGTTTTGTTAAAACCCCTGCACCACTGTCACCCATCAGAAGCATTGCCGAATTTGAGCGACTGGAAGGTGTTTTGATACGGTATCCGCTTGGTATCCCTTTGGGGCTTGTAGCTGACATGTCCCAACATGCAAAGGTTTATACCATCGTAGGCAGCAATTGGCAAAAAGATCAAGCCATCAACGCTTACAATAATGCAGGGGCCAACATGAGCAATTGCGAGTTTATCATAGCAGCCACAAATTCTTACTGGACAAGAGATTACGGACCGTGGTTCATTGCTGACGGCAACAACCAGGTGGCCATTGTTGACTTTCCATATAACAGGCCGCGTCCAAACGACAATGCCATACCGGGTGTCATGGCCAATTACTTTAATCTGCAGATGTACGGAATGGACCTTGTCCACACCGGCGGCAATTATATGAGTGACGGACTTGGTCAGGCGGCTTCCACAGATTTAGTTTACACAGAGAATCAGAACAATCAAAGCTTCGTAAATAGCCAGATGGAGGATTATCTCGGTATTCATACCTATCATGTTACCATTGATGCTCCGGGTTCATATATTGAACACATTGACACTTGGGCCAAATTTCTTGATGTGGACAAAATCCTTATTGCCCGGGTTTCCGCTTCTCACCCCCGATACTGGGCCTATGAACAGGTAGCTGACTATTTCGCCAATCAAACGAGCTCTTACGGTACACCATACGAAGTAATAAGGATATACACACCCAACGGGGAACCATATACAAATTCACTGATCCTCAACGAAAGGGTGTATGTACCCATTACCGGTTCGACGTGGGACGATGACGCATTGCAAACCTATGCCGATGCCATGCCGGGTTATGAAATACTCGGATTCCATGGCAGTTGGCAGTCAACAGATGCGTTGCATTGCAGGGTAAAGGATGTGGCGGACCTTGGGATGCTTTACATTGAGCACTTTCCTATACATGGAGAGCATGAATATCAACCGGAGTTTGATATTACCGCAGACATTATTCCATACAGTGGAGCCCAATTGTTCACCAATCAGCTGTTAGTACATTATAAAGCCAACGAAGGGCCCTTTGAAACGATTCCCCTGAGCCACCAGGCAGGTCATAGCTTCTCGGCATCCATACCCATTTCAACTACCGACACCCTGATCACCTATTACCTCTCTGCAGCCGATGCATCAGGACGAAATGAAACATGGCCGCTGATCGGTGCCCCCGGTGCACGATCCTTCAGCATCTTACCAGCGGAGGAGCCCCAATACATAGTAGAATTCTCAATCATTAACTCATCCGGCACTCTAACCGCAAAACCAGGGCATGATTATTTAGAAAGTGGGGGCCATGTAAAGGAAGGAAATGATGATCTGTTTAAAGCTACACCTGACGGAGGATTTGAGATCAAGGAATGGATGCTGGACGGAAATGGCAATCTTGTCAACGACGCGGTGATTACTTTGGGCGATACCAAAAATGAACCAGGAGAATATATTTTCTATAATGTAAGTCCCGGCACCTATTCGTACACTGTAGAAGCCGAATGTTATATAAACCACAACGGCCAAATAGTTGTTATCAATGAGAATAAGGAGGTGGTTTCGATATTAAATAATGTGATTGGTGATGCCAATGATGATGGCATCACCAATTTGTTGGATGTTATTACCATGGTGATGTATTTCGAAAACCAAAACCCTGTTCCTTTTTGTTTCAATAATGCAGATATCAATCATGACGGTAACATCGACATTTTGGATGTTATAGCAGTGGTGAATATTTTGCAAGCCACTGAATAAGGTTCGTTTTTTTCTTTTTTTCCTAACTCATTGAATAAAAACTTTAAACCAATACATATAATGAGACCAAATCTACCATTGATAGTGTTTTTACTCCTTACATCATGCTGGCTTACACAGATTCAGGCACAGCCAGAAGTAACGCCGGCCATGCAAAGTGCACTCGCCGATAAGACAAATGATGCATTCATTTCCGTAAATTTACGGCTAAGCAGTCAGCTTGATGAAAAATTGCTTTATCAGCAAAGCCGCACATTCAACGACCGCGACCAAAGACGAGCTTTTGTTGTGAATGAACTGAAGCAATTCAGCATGGAACACCAGACAGAACTGTTGTCCTTTTTAAAGGAGATGGAAGCCGCGGGTATGGTGAAAGATATTCGACCGCTCTGGATCGGGAATCTTGTGAATTGTATGGCCAAACCCGGCGTAATAAATCAGCTGATGATCCGGAAAGACCTGGCAAGAATTGATTATAACAAGGAACGAAAGGTGATGCTGGCGCAGGAAAACCGTATGAATGATCCTGTGCTGGAACCCGACAAACTTCAGACAAGGAACCTGGCCTGGAACGTAACAATGATCAATGCGAACCAGGTTTGGGCAGAAGGCTATACCGGTGAGGGAGTAATTGTTGCCGTAATGGATACAGGTGTCAATTATAACCACAACGATATCAAGGATAATATGTGGGAGCATCCCGACTATCCGAACCATGGTTTCAACTTTGTAAACAACAACCACGTGACTATGGACGACGGGGGACACGGGACTCACTGTGCCGGAACGGTTGCAGGAAATGGTGCATCAGGCACGGTTACAGGGATCGCACCTGATGCCACCATCATGAACCTGAAGGTATTGGGTGGCAGTGGAAGCGGAACGGAAGCCGGGGTTTGGGCAGCCATCGAGTTTGCAGTTGAATATGGAGCACATGTGATGAGCCTGTCGCTAGGCTGGCAACACCAATGGAGCCCCGACCGTTCGATGTGGCGAACCACCATGAACAATGCCCTTAGTGCTGGAGTCATTGCGGCAGTTGCAGCAGGTAATGAAGGAGGCTGGGGAGGCCAACCACCGCCCAGTGAAGTACGTACACCTGGTGATGTGCCACCCCCATGGACGCACCCCGATCAAACACAGCCCGGCGGCAACTCTGCCGTAGTCTCGGTTGGTGCTACCGACAGCAATGACAACCTGGCTTCTTTCTCAAGCAAAGGCCCGGTTACATGGCAAAACATTTCCCCATTTAACGATTACGCCTACAACCCGGGTATCGGGCTCATCAGACCCGATGTTTCGGCACCCGGTGTCAACATCGTTTCACTCATCCATTCAAACAATACCGGTTATACAACCATGAGCGGAACATCAATGGCCACTCCTGCCGTAGCCGGTGTGATGGCACTGATGATCTCCAAAGATCCGAATATCCTGCCCGAAGATATCAGCAGGATCCTCGAAGAAACAGCAGTACCCAAAACAACATCAAAAAGCAACACCTTTGGCAGCGGGCGTGTGGATGCGCTTGCCGCCGTAACGGAAGTTGTAGCAGGGGGTGTACGTTATCTCAGTCACCAGGTGGACGACAGCCAGGGAAACAACGATGGCAACATCAACCCCGGAGAACAAATACTGCTGGATATAACATTTGAAAACCCGGGTGAGGAAGCCGTCAACAATGTTACAGCACAACTGGATGTTTTATCACCTTATATTACTTTGACCGGTAATACCGCCAACCTTGGCAATTTCAGTCCGGGACAGGCAAAAAACTTCACAGGTGTTTTCGCTTTCGAAGCTTCAGATAACATTCCCGGAAACCATGAAATCGAATTCACGGTTACAACCTACGCCGCTGCTGATCCGGAAGAAACATGGACCAGCAGTTTCACTGAAATTGCCCATGCACCTTTTATTGAATTTTCTCAGTTTTTTATGACCTATCCGGACACAGGGCTGGAAGCAGATGTACTAAACCCCGGTGAAACCGTTAACATTCATCTGCAAGTAATAAACACCGGAAACCTGCAATCCGGCAACACCATAAGCAGGATGTCGGCCCAGAGCCCATATCTGACCATTCTAAGCGATGAAATGGAGCATGGTGTGATTCCTGCAGGCAGTCATTCGAACGCTGTTTTTACGGTAGAAGCGCATGAAGCCACAGCTGAAGGAACTCTCGTGGATTTGCTGTTTGAAGCCATTGATGGTGCACATTATTTTGAATCCACACAACCACTTGTCATAGGTCAGGTACCTGAAATGACCATTGGTGAAGGAACCGATCAATCCAATCAATACCCGTTCTACAACTATTACCGGGCCAACAGGAGCCAGATGATCTATTTGCAAAGCGAGCTGGGTGCCGGGCAAAAAACCATTGAGGAGATTGCCTACGAGATCATCAATGCTTCAACAAGCCATAATGAGCTGCCCAACTTCGAGATCCGGATGGTACACACAACCGCCACCACATTGAGCGGTTTTGTAGCCACATCCGACGGTGATGTGGTATATTCATCCAACCCGCATACAATGCCTCTATCCCCCGGATGGCACAACTGGGAGCTTGATACACCCTTCGAGTACAACGGGATAAACAACCTGCTGGTGGAAGTTGTATGGGGGCGTTTGCCCAACTGGACCACCAATTGGTACAAAGTTGCCAGCACCAATGTAGGTGCCAACAGGGTGGCTTATGGTTACAGTGACTGGGTAAATATCCCCGGCTATAGCGGTAACTCTGCTATAAGGCCAAATATATTGCTGGCTTTTACTTCAGACGAAATTGGGGAAGAGCAGAAGCTCGACTTTGTGGTGCGCGACAACATGGACAACCTGCTGGGAGATGCCGGTATAACCATCGGCTCACTCACCAGGTTCTCCAATGTGCATGGACAGGTAAGCTTTGATCTGATGCCCGGTAACTACCATTTTATAGCGGAAAAGGAAAGCTATGTCCCCGTGGCAGAATTGGTGAACCTTGAGAATGACGCAGAAGTGACTGTGGTATTGATGCAAGATGCCATAATGCCCGGCGATGCCAATGGAGATGGAGTGGTTGACATTCTTGACGTGGTGACCATTGTTCAGTACTTTGCTGGCAATGATCCGGAGCCTTTCTATTTCCACAATGCTGACTCAAACCAGGACGGTATCATCGACCTGCTGGATGTGATTGCCACGCTAAACCTGTTTACCCAGGGCAAGGCAACACCCCATCAGGGAATGGAGTCAGATTCCGCGGATATGTATCTGCTTCACGATGGCATCTCCCTGCGCAGCGACGGCACACTGGCCGGACTGCAGTTTGAGGTTGCCCCCGGAACAGATCTCCCGGACATGCAGCTCGATATCCCGGGCTTTCAACTGGTTCACTTGCAGGACGGAGAGATAATGCGCACCATGTTATTCAGCCCGGACAATACGCCTGTCCCCGCAGGTAATATCCGCTTGATCAGCTTAGACCTGCAAGGCCTGTCGGCTGGTCCGTATATGCTAAGGGTCGATTACAGGGAAGACTATTTCATCAAAAAAATCATGACTCAATAATATGCCATATAAGATATTTCAGGAATGAGTGAGTTCTCACCCATTCCTGAAATATCAGGACTCTGTTTTTGGTTTTTCCCTGCAGAGTTTCACGGATACCGCTTTATTTGCTAACTATAACGAATGTTTCCAACATGAAAAAAAAACCGACTACTATGTTATTCAGAACGTTCTTTGCAATGATCGTTCTGATATTTGTGAATGGTCAGCTCTTTGCCGGTTTGCCTTCCATAAGACTACAGGCTGAACGGAGCATAACTGAAGTCACAGAAAACAGCTTTAATTTAACCAAAATGCATGTTGCCTATGATGTATTGAATTATTTGAAAGTAGAAACAGCACAGGGAACATTTACCGAATTGATCATACCCGGTGGATACAGCACAGGTACAATTGGAACACCAAAACTTCCCGCAACCAATAAGCTGCTGGAGATCCCTTTTGGCGCTGAAGTTGAAGTGATTGTAACAGGATATACAACAGAGGAATATCTTTTATCTGACTACGGTATCCAGCATCCGTTAATGCCGGTACAGCCATCACTCCGCAAGGATCAGCAGGTGGAGGATGTTCCTTTTAAATACAATGACCGCCATTATGAAACAGACGCATTAATCGCTTATGATCTGGCCTCAGTTGAAATCCTGGGTGTAATGAGGGCGCAACGCCTTGGGCGGCTTACTATTGCACCGGTGCAATATAACCCTGTTGAAGGGATTATCCGGGTGTATAACAATATTCAGATTGAAGTGCATTATAAAGGAGCCGATGCAGAGCTTTCCCGTTTAATAAAGGCGTCCACCTATTCACCATATTTTGATATTGTTTACCAACAGGTGATTAACCCCTTTCATACACGAGACATTTTTGACGA
>SKTQ01000225.1 GCA_007122505.1 Bacteroidales bacterium
CAACCTGATGTATGCCCGTGGCATGAGTATTGTCCAGTCGGTGATCACTGCCGGCAAATCACGGCTTCGTCCGGTTTTGATGACCACCTTAACCACACTCCTCGCCATGATTCCAATGGTGCTGACCAGGGGAGAAGGCTCTGAGATCTGGGCGCCGATGGCCATAGCCGTCATCGGAGGGCTTTCGTTCTCCACATTGGTTACATTGGTGTTTGTGCCGGTAGTTTATACCATGTTTGGCGCGCGTAAGATCAAAAAGGACAGACGTAGGGTGCAGCGCAGAATCAATGGAAATCATAAATGATGAAGCTGCGTGCAACTTAACCTTCTTTGGTATTAATGATTATTAATTGATGAAAGTATGAAAGCCGTATTTATTGTATATAACCAGGCATTGACGGAAAGAGTAGCCGCTTTGCTGGAAAAGACCAACACTCGGGGATTTACCCAGTGGCAGGATGTCATGGGCCGTGGAACAAAAACAGGCGAACCACACATGGGTACGCATACCTGGCCTGCAATGAACTCCGCCATTCTGTCGGTTGTTGATGCTGAAAAGGCGGAAAGACTGCTCAGAGAAGTGGAAGAGCTCAATAAAACAGCTGAAGCGCAGGGTGTCCGGGCATTCACGTGGGATGTGGCGGAAATGGTTGGCTAACCGGTGCCCGACTCTTGCAAACCAACCCCAATAAGCTATGGGTAAACCTCGGTGGGAATGCCCAATGCCTCCACCCTGGCTGCAATTGAAAGGAGAACATCTCCGGGTACTTTTTCAACATCTTCGGTGGGCGTTGCCCTGGCAATGGGATAAATCATCACCAGCTTCGGTTGCAGCATCTGAATATGCTGTAGCCAGAGACTTACCTCATGATCCGTTGTGTTGTCAAAAGAGACACCCTTGTGTGATCCGCGCACAAAAAGTGTCTGGATGATCATGTTGCCGGCAAACTGCTTCAGGTTCTGAATGACTTCGTCAAGGTGAATATCGATACCGGGATTGTTGATGATCTGAAAAGTTTTGTTTGTTCCCGCATCCAGTTTAAGGATGTTCTGGTCAACCCTTTTCAAAGCATCGGCAACCTGTTTGTCTGAGGCCAGGCTTGCATTGCTGAGCACAGCGATTCGCGCTCCGGGGAAGTACGTTTTACGTAATGAAATGGTATCTTCTATAATGCCGCTGAACTCAGGGTGCAGGGTAGGTTCACCATTGCCTGCAAAGGTAATGGTGTCGAGCAGCGATTTTTTCTGCTTCATCGCATGCAAACGTTGTTCAAGAGCCTGGTAAACGGCAGTCCGTGAAGGATAGGAGGCATTGCTTTTATTACCGGGAATGGTCCATCCACATTCACAATACAGACAATTGAAGGTGCAGTGTTTTTCATTCAGCGGCAGCAAATTCACCCCCAGGGAGATACCAAGACGACGGCTTTTTACCGGCCCAAAAACAATTTGCTCAAAAAGAAAACCATTCATGATAAATCAGTTAACGGTGCCGTTTCGGAATCATCCTCTTTTTCTTCCGGAGTTTGCTCATCCATATCTGTGCCGGGAGGTGTTTCAGATTTCTGTTGGTGTCCGGCAAAAAACTTCTTCTGAAAAACAATCAAAACAAATACACCGGTTGTAATGCTGGCATCGGCGACATTGAAAACGGGCCTGAAAAAGATAAAGGGCTCCCCTGCCCATATTGGAAACCATTCCGGAAACGTGCCTTTGAGAACCGGAAAGTAAAGCATGTCAACTACCTTGCCGTGAAGGAAAGTACCGTAACCTCCTCCCTCAGGAAACATAACAGCCACCTCATTAAAGAGACTCTCGCTGAAAATCAGCCCGTAAAAAGCACTGTCAATAATGTTTCCCAATGCACCGGCCATTATCAGGGAAACGCAGACGATCAGTCCGCTGTGTGCATTTTTGTGAACAAGCCGGTACAGGTAATAGCCGATAAAAACAACGGCAACGATCCTGAAGATACTCAGGGCAAGTTTTCCGTATTCACCGGAAAACTCCAGGCCGAAAGCCATTCCGTAATTCTCCGTAAAATGAAGGATAAACCAATCACCAAATACAGGAATGCTCTCACCAAGCGTCATATTGGTTTTTACCAAAATCTTGGAGACCTGGTCAAGCAAAAGAATGCTTAAAACAACCAGCCAGGGGATGTGCTTTTTTTTCAAACCGGCAGAAAAGTTAATCCTGGTCAGATTTCGTTGGGTTTTCTGTTCATTTTTGCCTCAATGCTTAATGTGGCATGTGGCACACTGCGCAGACGCTCCTTGGATATGAGCTTCCCGGTGCTTCGGCAAACCCCGTAGGTTTTGTTCTCGATACGTATGAGAGCATTTTCCAGATCACGGATGAACTTTTGCTGACGCGCAGCAAGCTGGCCATTTTCTTCTTTGGAAAGAACCTGTGAACCCTCTTCCAAAATTTTAAATGAAGGGGAGGTGTCATTGGTGTCATTCTCATTTTGGGTAGTATATGCTTCGGTAAGCAGCTTCAATCCCTCTCTAGCCTCTTCCAGCTTTTTCATAATGATATCACGGAACTCCTGGAGCTCCTCATCTGAATATCTCGTTTTTTCACGTTTCGTTTCCATAACCTATTGGGTTTAATAATTGCTTTTTATTTGTGATTTTTTTTAATCGAAACAAAAGTCTGAACATCATCCATAAGATCCACGGCCACCTTATGATCATCATCAATGGCATCAACATAACAAAGATTGGTTGCCAGTGTCTCTGAACAAATATAGTCATTATTATTGAATAATGCATTGGTAATACCCGGGTGTTTCTGAACCTTGATTTCAATTTTGTCTGTCACCTCAAAACCCTTTTCTTTTCTGAGGTTTTGGATGCGGTTAATCAGCTCCCTGGCGATGCCTTCATTACGCAAACTGTCAGTAATGGTAACGTCAAGCGCTACCGTTATCTTGCCTTCATTGGCCACTAACCAGCCGGGAATGTCTTCCGACATGATTTCCACATCATCAGTGGTAAGTTCCACATCTTGTCCGTCAACAACAAGGGTCTTTTGTCCCTTGTTTTCAAAATCCTGGATATCTTCCTGGGAAAACTCGCTGATGGCGGCCGCAATATCCTTCATCATTTTGCCGTAACGGGGCCCTAAAGACTTAAAATTTGGCTTGATTTTTTTGACCAATACCCCGGCTGTTTCATCCAGGTATTCCAGTTGCTTTACGTTGACCTCCGAAAGGATCAGTTGCTCAACCCCTTCCAATTGACTGCGGAAGTGCTCATCAATGACCGGCACCATGATTTTTTGCAGAGGTTGCCGCACACGTATATTCACCTTTTTCCTCAAAGCCAGTGTCATGGATGAAATTTTTTGTGCCAGCTGCATTTTTTCTTCCAAATCAGCGTCGATCATGGCTGGATCAGGCTCGGGATAATAGGTGAGGTGAACCGATGCGAGCTTATGCCGTCCTGTTACACTGTTCAGGTCAATAAACAACCTTTCGGCAAAGAATGGCGCGATGGGTGCCGTAATCATGGCCAGCGACTCCAAACAGCGGTAAAGGGTCTGGTATGCAGAAATCTTGTCATTTGTATAGTCTCCTTTCCAGAAGCGGCGGCGACATAATCTTACATACCAGTTGCTCAAATGCTCATCTACAAAATTTTGTATCAAACGGGCAGCACGGGTGGGCTCAAAATCTTTATAACATTCATCTGTTTTTCGGATCAACGTGTTAAGTTCCGAAAGGATCCAACGGTCTATCTCAGGCCTTTGCTCCACAGGGACCTCTTCTTCGGAGTAGTTAAAGCCGTCGATATTGGCATACAATGAAAAGAAAGCATAGGTGTTGTAAAGGGTGCCGAAAAACTTACGCCTCACCTCTTCAACGCCCTCAAGGTCAAATTTCAGATTGTCCCAGGGTTGGGCGTTGCTGATCATATACCAGCGGGTAGCATCCGGTCCGTATTTTTTAATGGTTGAGAAAGGATCGACAGCATTGCCAAGACGCTTCGACATCTTGTTGCCGGCCTTGTCAAGCACCAATCCGTTGGAGACAACAGTTTTGAAAGCCACAGAATCGGAAATCATGGTGGCAATTGCGTGAAGGGTAAAAAACCAACCCCTTGTCTGATCAACCCCTTCTGCGATGAAGTCGGCCGGAAAGTTGTTTTCAAACAACTCTTTGTTCTCGAACGGGTAATGATATTGGGCGTAAGGCATGGCACCACTGTCAAACCAAACATCGATCAGGTCCAGCTCCCGGAACATCTTTTTCCCGGAAGGACTAACCAAAATGATATCGTCAACGAAAGGACGGTGCAGATCAAACCGCAGGTAGTTTTCGTCCGACATGTCATCGGGATTGAAGTCCCGAAGCGGGTTTTCTGTCATAAACCCTGCTTCAATGGATTGCTCAACAGCTTCTTTGAGCTGCTTTGCAGAACCGACACAGACCATTTCATTACGGTCTTCAGTTACCCATATTGGCAGAGGTACGCCCCAGTAGCGGGAGCGACTGAGGTTCCAGTCCTGAAGGTTTTCCAGCCAGTTGGCAAATCTGCCCGTGCCGGTGCTTTCCGGTTTCCAGCGAATGGTATCGTTCAGCGCAATCATCCGGTCTTTGATGGCAGTGGTTCGAATGAACCAGGAGTCCAGCGGATAATACAGGATGGGCTTGTCCGTACGCCAGCAGTGGGGGTAGGAGTGCTCGTACTTTTCCGCTTTGAAAGCACGGTTCTCCGTTTTTAATTTGATGATGATGTCCACGTCCACCGGACGCTCTTCAGGCGGATCATTTTCACCGATGTACTCCGGCTTTACAAACCTGCCGGCAAACTCCCCCATGGCATCAGTAAACCTGCCCTGTTTGTCCACCATGGTAAGTGACCCAAGTGCATACTGCTGGCCAACCTTAAAGTCGTCGGCACCAAAGCTGGGTGCAATATGTACTACACCGGTACCATCTTCCGTGGTCACAAAATCACCCAGCACGACCCGAAACGGGTCTCCGTCATCCGGCTGTGCATAAGGCAACAGCTGCTCGTACCTGATATTCTCCAATTGAGCCCCTATATATTCGGCGACTACCTGATATGGTATCTTTTTGTCACCCTCCTTATAGCTGTCAAACGGAATCTCTGCATGTTTCGGGTTGAAAAAACTGTTTGTCAGATCTTTCGCAAGTATAACACTGATGGGCTGATAGGTATAGGGATTAAAGGTTTTGATCTTTACGTAGCTGATATTCTTTCCAACGGCAAGCCCGGTGTTGCTGGGAAGTGTCCATGGGGTGGTTGTCCAGGCCAGCAGAAAAATTTCTTCGTCACCCTCAAAAAGAAACTCAGATTGCGCATTGCGCTGAACCTTGAATTGTGCCGTGAGTGAGTTGTCCTTCACATCCCTGTAGCAGCCGGGTTGATTGAGTTCATGAGTGCTGAGGCCGGTTCCGGCCGCAGGTGAGTATGGCTGAATACTGTATCCCTTATATAACAAACCTTTTTCAAACAGCTTGCTTAACAGGTACCATACCGTTTCAATATATTTGTTGTCAAAGGTAATGTAAGGATCGCTCAGATCGAGCCAATAACCCATCTGCAATGTCAGTTCATCCCAGGTGTCCTTGTATTTCATGACATCCTTGCGGCAGGCACTATTGTATTCTTCAATGGAAATGGTCTTCCCAATATCTTCCTTTGTAATCCCCAGAAGCTTTTCCACACCAATTTCCACAGGCAGGCCATGGGTGTCCCACCCTGCCTTGCGCTTAACAAAATATCCCTTCTGGGTACGGTAACGGCAAAAGATGTCCTTGATGGCACGTGCCATTACGTGATGGATGCCGGGCAATCCATTGGCCGAAGGAGGACCTTCATAAAACACCCACGGCTTATGGCCTTCACGCAACTCCAGGCTTTGTTCAAACACCCTGTTTTCCTCCCAGAAATGTCTGATCTCATCAGCGATACGTGGCAACTCAAGTGACTTGTATTCTTTGTATTTCGGCATCTTTGTGTAAATGTTGACTTTCTGTTTTTTAAAAACTGTTTTTCAGACAGATATTTCGTTTTTAAAGCCGCAAAATTATAAAAAAATGTTGAATGTAAACCCCACCCAAAGAGAATAACCGATTTATCATCATTCAGCAACCCCGCAACTACCATAGTTAATGCGGTTAACCCTGCGCACATTCAATATATATATAATTGAAATAGTTTAAATATATTTAAAGAAACAAATAATAATATTAACACAAAAAAATATTGTTTAATTTAAAAAAATATTATATTTGCCCGAATCAAAACAATATTGAAATGAGGATATACTTTAACAGGTCTTTGTGTAAAAAATGTCCGTACAATTCACGTGATAAAATGTGTATGTATAAGGAAATGTTTTATCGGCACGCACCGCCTGCGGCTCGAAACCAAATTGTGGTTTATCATAAGTGTCAGTATTACAGAAAAATATTCAAAAAGGGAGAAACGGTGCTGGTAGATCTTTACCATCAGCTTTTTGGATCCGACGGGAGGTGGCATTTCGTGAAAGCTTATGAAAATGTGCCCGGTGTTATAAAAGGCACAAGCGGATCCAAGTACATCATCGAGCTTGGTCAGATTTTCATGTTGTTTCGCAAACAAAAGGGAAATACCAAATTAACACAAACGAGGTTTTATGCAGAAGCACGTGTTCATGCCAGGAAGATCAAATCCATACCTGTCAACAATGAGCCTGCCGATCCCGAAATCATTATGGAATTAATTGCTGAAACAGAACAAATGGTCATGAATTGATGATCCTATGCTTGTTTTCTGTATTTTCGCAGGAAAACGAAAGCTGTGGAAATTATTTTCATACTTTGTTCTCCTGCCAGGCAGGAAAATGTCGGTGCCGCAGCCAGGGCAATGAAAACCATGGGCATTGGCGAATTGCGTCTGGTTCAGCCATTGTGTGATCATTTGGGAGAACGTGCCTTGGCAACGGCCCATGGGTCAAGGGAAATATTGGAGTCGGCAAAGCTTTTCAGCTCACTTGAAGAGGCAAAAAGTGACCTTTCATTGTTAATAGGCACCGCGGCAAAGAAAAGAAACATCAGGGAAGACCGGCACCCACTGGATGACTTACCCGGGATTCTGCTGAGCAAAAAGGATATGGTACAAAAAGCAGGTGTGGCCTTCGGAGGTGAAGAATCGGGCCTGTCGAACCGCGAAATTGATTTGTGTGACCTGCTCACAACTATTCCCATGCGTCGGAAATACCCGTCACTCAATTTGGCCCAGGCAGTTATGGTATACGCTTATGTGCTTTCAAAGGTCACCCTGGACACGCATAAAAAAACGCAAAGGGAAACCACCGAAGATGAGATGCAGATTGTTCGGGGGAAAGCTTTGCAAGTGCTTGAGGATGTGGAATTACCGGAAAGCAACATCATCCACCGGCGAATCATGGAACGTTTAATGTTGCTGGGAGTTGACGATATGCACTTGTTTCATTCATTCTGCAAATTCTACCTGAAAAAATATCACGGTCGCATCAAGTGAGTTCCTTTTGTTTTCTGACAAGGCTCCTGTAAACAATACCAATGCGTTTTCCGAAGAGCAGGGAAGACCCCAGGCAAACAAAGGAAAATGCGAATATGGTGAAAGGTACACCGATGTATTCGGCGATACTGCCAGCCAATAAACTACCTAACGGTGTGATACCCATAAAGGTCAGGCTGTATAACGAGACCACCCTTCCTCTTTTGTCTTCATCTGCAATGCTTTGAATCAGTGCATTGGTGCTGTTGAAGTGTACGATCATTCCGAATCCGGTTATCACCAGGGCCGCAATGGAAAGCATGGTATTTGAGGAGAGTGCAAAGATGGCAAGGCCGGCAGCAAACATAAATGATGTGCGAAAGGTGATGACAGGTATCTTTCGCGGATTTTTGTTGGCTGCAAGAAAAAAGGCCCCGGTAAGTGCTCCTGCGCCCAGTGCACCGGTCAAAAATCCAAGCATTTGCGATCCGCCGTCCAGTATTTCCGCTGCAAACACAGGCATAAGTGCCTGAAATGGCAAGCCGAAAAAACTACTCAGCGCTACCAGTGTGATCAAATAACGGATGGAACGAAATGACCAGGCATAACCTATTCCCTCGCGAAGCTGTGAAAAAACTGAGCCAAAACGCCTTTGTGCCACCTTCTTTTGTATGCGCATGGCTGCAAGTGCCACAATCACAGCCAGAAAGGAAACCCCATTGATAAAAAAACACCAGCCTTCCCCTACGGCAGCAATCAGCAAGCCTCCAATCGGTGGACCAATAAAACGGGCCAGGTTGTAAAGGGATGAATTGAGGGCAATGGCGTTGGAAAGATCTTCGCGCCGAGTGATGATATCTGGTACAAAAGATTGCCGGAAAGGCGTGTCAAAAGCCAGAACCACCCCGTTAAACAAGGCAAGCGCAATAATCATTCCTACTGTAATGGTCTCCGTAAGTGTGAGCCAGGCAAGCAAAAAGGCTACCAGCATGGCCATTGCCTGTGTGATTATGATCACTTTGCGGCGGTCCCATCTGTCGGCCAGAACACCCGCAAATGGCGTGATCAGCAAAG
>SKTQ01000338.1 GCA_007122505.1 Bacteroidales bacterium
AACACGGATAAAAAAAACGCTTTGTGCCGCAAATGAAAAATCTATCATCATGAAAAAATATGTAACCATTTTTGCTGTATTTGCTTTGTTGGGTATTGCCGCCATTTTTTTTAAAGTGGTTTCACGCAGTATGACGCCGGAATCTAATGTTCATGCGGGTAATGCCCCTGAAGCACAAATCAATCAATCGTCTATGCAACCTGGAAAAATCTTTGACTTGCCCGACCCTGCCAGGGAGGGCCATGTAAGCATTGAAGAGGCGCTTCAATTGCGACGCTCCATTCGCTCATACACCGACGAGGCTTTGTCTCTGGATGAACTGGGGCAACTATTATGGGCGGCACAGGGCATCAACAATGAGCGGGGTTTTCGTACTGCACCTTCTGCCGGCGCCACGTTCCCGTTAGAAATGTTCGTGGTTATTAACAATGTGGATCAGCTGCAACAAGGCATCTATCGTTATTTTCCCGAAGGGCATCGTTTAGAGTTTTTGAGGGACGAAGATGTTTCAGAGCCCTTGTTCAGGGCCTGCCTGAGCCAGTCAATGATCCTTGACGGCGGGGCTGTGCTTGTGTTTGCCGCCGTTTTCGAGCGCACAACCGCCCGATACGGGCAACGCGGCGAACGCTATGTTCACAATGAGATCGGTCACGCCGGACAAAACGTCCACCTGCAGGCTGCTGCCCTCAATCTTGGCACAGTAGTCATTGGCGCTTATCGCGACGATGAAGTGGAAAACATTCTGCAACTGGGAGACCAGTACAGGGTGCTATACCTCATGCCGGTCGGGAAAATTTAAGTCCGGGTAAAAGAAATGAAGCACCGGTTAAAACGTACAAATGGGTTTTCTGTAAGCTTCCTGATGTGTATGCGCGGTGGAATTTGACGGCAGCAAGAAGACCATTTACAGCCGATCAGAAACCGTAGGATATTCCTGTCTGAAATGAATAACTGTAAGGGAAGCTGCGACCTGTCATAACACCTTCGCGCAGCAGGGGATTTATAAAAATTTGTGCTGTCGGCTCCAGGTGAAATGTCAGGTTGCCCGTAAGAGAGATATCCAGAACCAGCCCACCCATGGCTGCGAAGTTAAATTGTTTCACGCCATAGGTTTCACCAATGGATTGCTGCATGGTATTAGTGCCGGTAAAGACATCATTTTGCAGCAGATAATTGCCAGAGATACCCCCCTTCAGATGCAAACCCATGTTTCTGTTCACTACATTGTACCGGAATACAACAGGTACTTCAAGGAAACGGAACATTTGTGTAATACCTTCATCAGACTTGATCAGGGTTTTGATCTCCATATTATCGATAGCGCTTTTGTTGGTAATTACCCGGTATGATTGGACATCAGCAAAATAATGATAGGGATCAGAAAACCGGATACTGCCTTGTGAAGTAATGATTGTTTGTGGGTGGTAATAAAAACCGGGTGTGTTTCCATGCCGGTAGAGCGGAATGTTGCCGGGGTGACTGTAAACCATGATATCCTTGACAAACTGTCCCATTTGCGTATAGCCAATGCCTGTTTGCAAAGCCCATTTTTCGGATAGCTGAAAGAATGCATTGAACCCAAAGCTGTATGTGAGTATGCGTTCTTCAAGAGATTCGAAGGGTATTTGTCGCAAGAAAACATCATTATGGTCTCTGATGACTCGGTAATTATACTGGGGGGCAAAATGCGCACCCAGCCGGACACCCGCAGCAGGTCTGCTTCCGTAGGACCAGGTAGTGCTTTCAGATGTTTGGGCCTGAATACGTGATCTTTCTTCCGGAACCTGAAACTTCTGTGAGCCGGCCAAGGCCCTTTGATAATAAAATTGTGGTGCTGTTTCAGTTGTAAGTGCCGCAGATAAAGGATAAAGGCTAACCGGGGCTGAATAATTGCCAAAGCCGGGGACATCTGTATATCCGTTCTGCATCGTTAACTGATACAGATGTTTCATCTCAGCTGTTTGCCCGGTTCGTGATGCGGTTGTGAGGACATCTGCGAGTTGTATGGTTTGAAGGCTGGCGGGAGTGGTGAATTCGGACAGGCTGATTGGCTCATTCGGACTGTCAGAAATGATGAGCCACATGGAGAAAGTAGCCATAGCCAAAATGGTAATGGCTGCGGCTGCTTTTCTGAAAAAAGGTAAAAACCTTCTTTTGCCGGACCGGTTATCGAGGGATTCGGATATGACCATCCATGCTTCCACAGGGGGATTTACCCTGAGGTCGCCCAGCTCATGCATAATCCTTTTATCGATCTCGTGCCGTTCCATTTTGACGTTTCGGTTGATGGACATTGATCACCCTTGTACTTGTATGACCGTCCTTTTTCAGGTTTTTTTCAAATTGCTTTATACAATACCTCTTTTTCTTTGTTTAATTTTTCTTTTAACAGCATCCGTGCCCTGGCCAGGTTTGACCGGGATGTGGACTCAGATATCAGAAGGGTTTCTCCGATTTCTTTGTGTGAGTAACCTTCCAAAGCATACAGGTTGAAAACGATCCGGTATTGCATGGGCAGTTTTTGCACAAAAGCAAGGATATCCCTGGTATGCAATGCCTGCGAACCAAGATTGTGATTCACGTATTCTTCATAATCAACAAACTCTTCCAATGGAAGATGGTAAATCCGCTCCCGGAACTTTTCAATGGCTGTATTCACAAAAATTTTTTTGACCCACCCTTCAAGGCTGCCTTTTCCCTTGTAGGAGGAAAGGTTTTTGAACACCTTAACAAATCCTTCCTGCAGGATATCCTGGGCTTCATCGTAACTGGCGGCATAACGAAGGCAGAGACCAAACATTTGTTTGGAAAACATCGCATACAGCCGATACTGGTCTGCTTTGCGATTTTGCATACAGCCTTTGATGATGCTTTTTACGGAGTCCACCGGTATGTCATTTTCTGGTACGAACAAAGATAACATTTTTTCTCAAAATCTTTGTTACTGTTTTCATGTATGCCGGTTTTGGAAGTCCGTGTGCATGATCACCCTGTGGGTTGACTATCTCAAAGAACGATTGTTTATGGTTGCTGGTTATGATAAACATCCCCTTTTGCTGAATACAGGACGATGACAAAGTCATCATTCAAGCCATAGGCAATATCCGTCAGTATTTCAAAATCATTGTCAAACAATAACACAAAAGGAGTTTCCGGGTGGAAATGCATCTCATGCACAAACAAAACAAAGGATTCCTCGTCAATGCGAAAAAATCCGTAGTTGCCCGGTTCCAGATGTTTTTCTTCTGCCCCTGCTTCTAAAAGCTGCTGAAAAAATTGTGAATAGTCGTTATGACTTTGTGGTGCTTTTGCATGAATATAACCCCAAACATACTTATCTGGCAGCCTGTACATGATATTTTCAGCAAAAAGAATACTCCCAATCTTACCCAGGGGCATATCAACGGTTAAGCTGTCTTCGTCAAGGTGAAATTCCGTCAAAAGCTCGTTTTTATTCACTTCAAAATAAACAGGGTGTATCCCTTCGCTCATGGATTCCAGTTCAATAAATGCTTTTGCCCTGCCAAATGCTGTGAGGCAGTTGCCGGGCAGCACCAGCCTGTTAAACCTGATTTTGCGTTGCCCATCAGCATGAGAGTAGGTATAGTCGATATAGAAGTTTGCACAGGGGAATTCTTCCTGTGTTACCACATACAAGGCCGGAATACGCTCATTATTCACAAATGATTCACGCAGTTCAACAATTAGTGAACCGGGAAATTCATCCATTTCCGTTTCTTTCTGACACGCATAAAAAAGTGACGCAACGGCAAGAAACAGGATCAGTGTAAGCCTGATATTTTCAGTTTTATGTTTCAACGCGGGTATGATTGATTACTAAAACAATGTACCCAATGATGGCCACCGGCGGGTAGACAAATACACCTTGCTTTGCCACCCGAAAAAAAACACCCGTTCAAGCAATGTTTTGGTGGTCGCTCAAACGGGAGTTTATTCGTATTGCATGCTGAACACACAGATGCATGCTTTCTCGGATTTGCCTGAGGCGTTTCAGGGAAATGGCCGCCCGGTTAGTTGTTATTGGTTAATGTTGTTTTTGGGCTTCATCGCCTTGGTGTAGCTTTCGAAGCAATTAAGCGGCCATTTCCGTATCCCCTGAAACGAATACAAAACCTAAAAAAATGAAAATATATTGAAAAAGGAGAAAAACACCCGGGCATTAAATACTCCGGGAAGCGATTATTGGCATTGTATTCTGACAATATTCAAAGAACAAAATGTACAATCTCGGTTTGTACTCAATTATAAGACGAAGAAAAGAAAGAAAACGCTGCGCGATGAGCAAAAAAAATCCGGATATATGTTTAGCGGTTTCTGATTTGAATTTTCACGTAATCGAGCATGAGATCCAAATCATTGTTATTTAAGCTATGTCGGGTAAGATGTTTTCTGTCTTCATTGAAAGATGCTTCGAAGTCGCGAATACTTTTCCAGGCCAGTATGCTATCCAGATAGGTTTCTGCAGCTTTTCCCGCTTCACCTTTGCACCAATATACATGTCCAAGGTTCATCAGGTCGAAATGGTTTTGAGGGTCAGCTGCCAGCAGCCGATTGAGATAATCTTCTGCGACATCAAACTTGCCCAGCAAAAAGGAACACCATGCAAGGGGTCTCCTGATCTTTTCATTCTCCGGGGCAAGTACTTCCACTTTAAAATAATATTGAAGGGCTTCTTCATAACGCTCAAGATGAATCAGGCATTGCCCGATATTTGCCTGCGTGCGCATGTCATCACTGTCAAGCTTCTCAGCCTGCTGATAATAAGATAACGCTTCTTCCCAGCTGTTTAAGTGCTTACAGCACCATGCCAGTTTTTTAATGATCCACAAACGGCCAGCTTCCAATAAGTCTGCTTTTTGATAAAACTCATAAGCGTCAGCCACTTTGCCGGTTTTCTCATAACAAAATGCGATCTTCTCAAAAAGCTCTGTTTTACTTTTGTCTCTGTCCAGGATGGACTGAAACAATCTTAGCGCATCCTCATAAAATCCTTTTTCAAAAAGAAATTCTGCAATATTTCTGATGGTTTTCCCTTCGATGGCAAGATGTTTCAGGAAGACTGTTTCGTGGAGGTCCATATCCAAATCAAAAATATCTTCGAAGGAATTTCTCCAGGGATGCAGTTTATAAAAGCGGTAAAGGTCCTGAAAATACTGGGTAAAAATGCTTTTGGTACGAGCAACATCTCCAAGCAGCTCCTGATCTTTTTCCAGCTCCGACATGTTTTCCAGCTCCGCATTGAGCATATTCATCATCATGGCTTTTTGCTGATCGGGAACCATGGCCAGGTTCAAACAAAAAGAATATTTATCGGAGTTACACATGAAATACGTGCTTTCCATTTTCTCCACCAGCGGTGTCAGGTCTATTCCCTTTTCCGAATCTTTCACTGCAGGTTTAACGGCTGGATTTTCAGCATAAAAGGGAACAAACCAGTTGCTGATCTCCCTGAAAAACGGAAAATGCTTCAGCTGTGCAAATGCACTGATAAACACGTCCATCCCATCCAGCTGCATCTCAGTGAACTCCTGCAATTTATTCAGCAAATCGGGCGAATCTTCAAAAACGGTTTCCCAATCGGGGTTCTTTTCTTCTTCCGGCGCATCGGAGAAGATATTGTCCAGATCAAGTTTTTCCTCAATTTTGGGACGCATTTTCATCATGGCCGGCAGGATTTCCTCTTCCCATTTCCTTTTAATTCTTTCCGTTTCCCGCGATTTTGCATACTGAAGCAAAATGGATTCAATGTGTTGCTCAACATACGGGAATGACTGTAGTTCCAGGGTTTTTTCCTGCAACAAGGGATACAACGGGAAACGGTCATTATATTTCATAAAGCATATGACCAGCCCCACAAGGGCTCTTTCCCAAACAAACTCCTGTTTTTTATCAACGAACCTGAAGAGCAACAAAAACTTGTTGACATCAAAATATCGGAGCAAGCTCAGTGTTAAGGCGCTAACATTCATAGCCTTATCGTGCCAGGGCAGTTTTTCACTATCACACAGGGTTTCCAGCAACCTGATCTCTTCTTCGGAATATTTATCAGTAAGCCACGTGATATGAAACAGTTTGACGAGTGCTTTGTCACGGTCAGTGGAATCTCCTGCATCTCCTACATTCACATCCCTGAGCAAACCGGCAAGTTCATCATCAAAAACGAGATCTTCCAGAAGCTGCGTGGCTTCACTATGCTCCAGCCTTTTGGTACGATGCAGCTCTTTCTTCAGAAAGAAAATATGACCCTTACCTGCCTCCATCAGGTTGAATTCCCTGAGTTGATCGGCCTGTTCCAGGAGCGAGCGCATGAGATAAGCATAAACTTTGTCACGTTCAGGATCCTGCACGCCGGAAAAGGTGTGCTTAAGTAACTGATTGTAGGTAGTCTGAAGGTTTTCCAGTGGTTCAAGCAGAAATTCCTTCCCTGAATCAATGGCAAGTTGCCTGAGCACTACCAATGCATCGGCCAGTCTTCTGCGATGCACCAGCTTGCATGCGTTTTCATATTTTTTCTCTATTTCCTTTTCTGACATATTGTTTGATTTTTTCCGCCCACAGAACTTTTATACCCTCTAAACAAGGCTGAAGTTATTTATGTTTGAAGAAGGCTAACAGAATACAAAATTAGGGCAAAAAGGACCAATGGCTTCCTAAAGGATGATCCGTTCCGCACTCATAAAGCATTTGCTGTTGAACTGGACCAAAGCAAGTCCGGGTCCTTCATAAGCTGCCGAGTAGGCCACGGTGTCCGCAATTTTTTCTTTCCAGTTGCCGGTAATCTTCGCCGATTCGTGTATGTGTCCATGCAGGGTTAACAAGGGGCGACGTTTCTCAATGAACTCTTTGATGGCTATGCTTCCCACATGCACATCCACAGGAACATGATCTACCTTAACGCCATCAAGTCCTGCACGGTCAAGTTTGGTTTTATAGGGCGGTGAGTGAAACAAAAAGATGGCATGCGAAAGGTCATCATCACCGGCCAGTTGTTGCAGCTCCTCCTTCATGGTAACAAATGCCACATCCGCATCGGGAAGAACGGAGCGAAACCCTTCAGTGGGATGGATACACCCGGGATCCACATACCTCGACACATCATAACGCTCCCAGTCTTTCAGCATGAAGGGTGTAGGCGGCACCATAGCATAGCCGTAAACAGTAAATTTTCCAAGCGGTTTCTTCTTCATATGCATATAATGCCATAAACCCTCTTCTTCATATTTAAGGAAGGTGGCCTCTTCGCTGCGCTTGTCGTCGTTTCCCAATATGACAAAGATTTCCGGGTAACGAAGTGTCATTTTTTGTTTCAGCATTTTCATTGAAGGAGCAAAGAAACCATCCACAAAAGGGACGGCAGGTGCTTTGCTGTTGGCCCGGTATGTGAGGCTTGAGGGTAAAAGGTCGCCCCCGAAAAAAACAGCGGCAGGTTGTTTCCGCTCAATCTGATAAAACAGTTTTTCGTAACGGGAAACATTTCCGTGGAGGTCGGAAACAAAAAAGTAAAGGTCATTCATGGACAGATGCTTTTTTCAAGAGTTTGGCGCTATTTGAAACCGAATCGAGCATGGCAGCAAAGCTGGTTTTGTTTTTAATATCCTGATCTGTAATGATATGCAAATCAATCATGCTGCCTTTTGTTTCGAAACAGGTATTCTTATTGTTTATTTCCGTTAGACATAAGCCCCAGCCTTCGCACCATGCTTTTAACAAAGCCTGCTTCTCCTTATCTTTCTCACAGTGCGCAAGCAAATCTATGTCCGAACAAGGACCCGGATTGCCCGTTTTTACACTGCCGATCAGGTACAAAGCCTTTACACCCAAACGCTCCATATCCAGGGTGCGCACCATAGCCTGCACCATGTCATCGCGCCATTTCCAATGCTCCTGAGACTGAGTGTTCATGTGTGTATTCAATAAATGTGAAAAGGTCGAAAGGTCAAAAGGTCGAAAGGTCGTATGTAAAATATAGCGCTTCTTTGCGCTTTATGCGTGATTTAGCCTTTGCGGCTTGTGGTTATTTTTTTACAGAAAAGACGCAGAGCACGCAAAGTTTTCAATGTGCAAATCCTAGCTGCTACCTACTGCTTACTACATACTTCTTACTTTCTCCCCCTCACCCACTCTCTCCTTCTCTCCTTCTCCCTTTCTCTCTTTCCCTCTCTATCAATTCATAATTTGCAAAGATACACTGGATTTTTTTATTCCTGCCCGTAACGTCTCAGGGGGGCTTTTTCATGTGTTTATAATTTTGTACCTAACTGGATTTTAGCATTTTTTGATTGCTTCTAAGCTGCCCTTACAGGGCGCTGGTGTGGTGTTGCCCACATTTACCCAGGGCGTTGCCACTGGGCTGAATTAATTTGCCCTTTCAGGGCGTTCCGGTTAACAACTCAAATCCTCTCTTAGCTGCTGCGAATTTATAATGTAGCCTTTCTTTGCGCTTTTTGCGTGATTTAACCTTTGCGGCCTTTGCGAGGAAAAAAGAGCAACAACGGATTGCGGTTGATTTTTTCACCGCAAAGACGCA
>SKTQ01000330.1 GCA_007122505.1 Bacteroidales bacterium
CCCCGCCATCTTCGTAGATAAAATACCAGATTACATAAGGGGCGTAGCCCCGCAATCTTCGTAGATACAATGTCGGATTGCCAACCATCAGGGGCGTTAGCCCTGATATAAAAACGGGTATAAATACACATAGATGCCAGGGCTACGCCCCTAAATCACGATTGATTGCAAATTATTGCTACTACGAAGATTACGGGGCTAACGCCCCTTCAATAACCAATTAAGAAAAATCAAATTGTTACGAAGATTATAAGGCTTTGAGAAAAGCAAATGACAAAAAAATAGAACCAAGGGGCCATAACCCCGCAATCTTCGTAGATACCATGTCGGATTGAGAACAATCAGGGGCGTTAGCCCCGTAATCTTCGTAGATAAAATATCGGAATGCCAACCATCAGGGGCGTTAGCCCCGCCATCTTCGTAGACACAATACCAGATTAGTAACCATAAGGGGCGTAGCCCCGAAATCTTCGTAGTAGATACAATGTCGGATTGACAACCATTAGGGGCGTAGCCCTGATATAAAAAACCAAAAATGATGGCTATCTGCAAAAAAAAACACGTAGGACATTAGCCCCGCAATCTTATCCTTCCTGGCGCGACTCCAGCAGAATGGCCAGCATTTTAACGGCAGCGTCGGCGATTACCGTGCCCGGGCCAAAAATGCCCACCACACCGGCATCATAGAGAAACTGGTAGTCTTGCGGAGGGATAACACCGCCCACAATCACCATGATGTCGTCGCGGCCCAGTTTTTTCAACTCTTCAATGATTTGCGGCGCCAGCACTTTATGCCCGGCTGCCAGACTGGAAACGCCAACAATATGAACGTCGTTTTCCACGGCCTGCCGTGCGGCCTCTTTCGGGGTTTGAAACAAGGGGCCCATATCTACGTCAAAACCAATGTCGGCATAGGCGGTGGCGACCACTTTCGCACCACGGTCGTGGCCGTCCTGACCCATCTTGGCAATCATGATCCGGGGCCGGCGACCCTCCAGGGTGGCAAATTCGTCGGCCATGGCCCTTGCTTTTTCGAAGCTGTCGTTGTTTTCAATTTCCATAGAATATACCCCTGATATTGATCGGATTACTGCCTGATAACGGCCAAACACCTTTTCACATGCCATGGAGATCTCTCCCAGGGAGGCCCTTTTCCGTGCCGCATCCACCGAAAGTTCAAGAAGGTTGCCCTCTCCTGTTTCACAAGCCCTGGTTATGGCATCCAGCGCCTTCTCCACCACTTCATTGTCACGTTCGGAACGCAGCTTTTCCAGGCGTTTTATCTGTGAAGCCCGCACCGCGGTATTATCCACATCAAGAATGTCAATGGGGTCTTCCTTCTCCCGGCGATACCTGTTTACCCCAACAATGATGTCCTTCCCACTGTCGATCCTTGCCTGTTTGCGGGCCGCAGCTTCTTCTATGCGCATCTTCGGAACACCGGTTTCAATCGCTTTTGCCATCCCGCCAAGGCCTTCGATTTCCTGGATATGCTCCCATGCACGACGGGCAATTTCATGGGTCAGCGACTCCACATAGTGTGAACCCGCCCAGGGATCAATGGCACGGGTAACGTTGGTCTCTTCCATGATGTAAAGCTGGGTGTTGCGTGCAATGCGCGCCGAAAAATCGGTTGGCAATGCGATCGCTTCGTCCAGCGCGTTGGTGTGCAACGACTGTGTATGTCCCAGAACTGCGCCCATGGCTTCAATGCAGGTACGCGTCACATTGTTATAAGGGTCCTGCTCCGTCAGACTCCAGCCCGACGTCTGCGAGTGGGTCCGTAAAGCCAGCGATTTTGGATTCTTCGGGTTAAACTGTTTCACGAGCTTCGCCCACAGCATCCTTGCTGCACGCATCTTGGCAATCTCCATAAAATGATTCATGCCGATGGCCCAGAAAAACGACAAACGCGGCGCAAAACTGTCAATGTCCATGCCGGCATTCACACCGGTACGCAGATACTCCAAGCCGTCGGCGAGGGTATAGGCCAGCTCAATGTCGCATGTAGCTCCGGCTTCCTGCATGTGGTAGCCGCTGATGGAAATGGAGTTAAAACGCGGCATATTTTTGGAAGTGAACGCGAAAATGTCGGCAATGATACGCATGGAGGGTAGCGGCGGATAGATATACGTGTTGCGCACCATAAACTCCTTCAGGATGTCATTCTGAATCGTTCCGCTCAACTTTTCCATGGAAACCCCCTGTTCCTCGGCGGCCACGATGTAAAAGGCCATCACAGGCAAAACAGCACCGTTCATGGTCATCGACACCGACATCTTATCCAGCGGGATGTCATCAAAGAGAATTTTCATATCCAGGATCGAATCGATGGCCACACCTGCCTTGCCCACATCACCGATCACCCTTTCGTGATCGGAATCGTATCCGCGGTGAGTGGCCAGGTCAAAAGCAACCGACAAACCCTTCTGGCCGGCTGCCAGATTCCGCCGGTAAAAGGCATTCGACTCTTCTGCAGTGGAAAAACCGGCGTATTGCCTGATGGTCCACGGACGCATCACATACATGGTGCTGTATGGCCCGCGCAAAAATGGCGATAGGCCCGCTGCATAATCCAGGTGCTCCATATGCAACAGATCATCCGGGCCGTATATGCCTTTCACAGCAATCTTTTCAGCCGTTTGCCAGCACTTGGTCACCTTGTTCGCTTCCTCCCAGCGCTGATAATCACCGGCTTTTTTCTTTCCAAAAGCCAATGAAATATTTTTGAAATCAGGTCTCATAATATCTTGTTTTTCTTTCAGAAAAGCTATTCACGTTTGTTTTTGATGTTAGATAATGCTCAGCAGTTCGTTATATCGTTGCAATGCCTCCAGCACATTTGTCCGGAGGTGGATAAAATGATCAACTCCGGCCTCCTGCAATATGTTAATGATCTCTTTGGGATTGCCTGCAACCACCACCAGCGTTTTAGGGGATTGTTTTTTAATGGCAGCGGCGGCATCAGCCATCGCGGCATATTCTTCATCACTGCTGCATAGCACAACAATCTCAGCACCTGATTTAACAGCGGCATCCACACCTTTGTCCAAATCAGGAAATCCAAGGTTATCCAAAATGGTATAACCGGCCACACCGAAAAAATTGCTGCTAAAGGTCGCGCGGGCTTTGCGCATGGCGGCGTTACCATAGGTGAAAAGGAATACTTTCGGCTTTTCAAAGCCTTTGTTTACATGGTTTTCGACTGCCATCCGCAGTGCTTCAAACGACTGCGCGCCCCTGTATTGACGCAACCCGGCCAGATCGCTCAACCGTGCCCTGGGCTCAACTTTTGACAACATCTGCTCTTCAGTGTTGGGATACAAATTCGTGCCCACGAAAACCTGTTTGCGCATGGCAATGTCCATATCCCGTTTTTGGCAGGTTTCTTCCACCAACTCCCTGATCCACCCCGACTCCGCAGCACGGAGAAAACCACCCCTGTTTTCCGTTTCCAGAAACAGGTCAAAGGCAACCCGGGCCAAGGAGTCAGTGAGTTTTTCAACATAATAGGATCCTGCCGCCGGATCAGCCACCTTGGAAAAATAAGCTTCATGCTTCAGAATAATCTGCTGATTTCTGGCCATACGGTATGAAAACTCATCCGGCTTTTTAAATGTCGAGTCAAACGGGTTAACCGTTAAGCTGTTCGCTCCGCCAATGGATGCCGCCATGGCCTCCGTGGTCGTGCGCAACATGTTTACATAGGCATCATATATACTTTTGTTCCATTCTGATGTCACCGCATGGATAACCATCCGGCCGGTTTCTGCACGCGAGGGTTTGTATTGTTCAACAATTTTTGACCATAACATTCTCACCGCCCGCAGCTTGGCGATCTCCAAAAAATAGTTGGAGCCGATGGAAAAGCTGAACTGCATGCGCGGCGCGATTTCATCAACGGTCAAGCCCATATCTGTAAGCTGGGCCAGGTATTCATTTCCCTGCGAAAGGGCAAAAGCCATTTCCTGGACGGCACTGGCACCGGCATGGTTCAGATAAGTGCCATTCACATTGATCACATAAAAATCCGAGGCGAAATCCCGTGAGCCGTTCAGGAGGGTTTTCGCCACTTCTAAATCCTGTTCTTTTCCCAAAGGATATTTTCCATATAGCAAATAATAGCCAAAGGGATCAAAATCAACCGAGCCTTTTAACAACTTCTTGTCAAGAATTTCTCCAAGATATACAAACAACCCGGGGTAGTCTTCCCCATGAAGAAAATGAAAGGCGGTTTTTTCAGGATCCAGTCCGCGGAGCATCTTTGCCAGGTTTTCTTTGCCCGTTAGCCCGGCAATATTAAAGCCAACCGCATCGGCTCCTTTTGCCACAGCTTGCAAGGCCAGTGCGTTCACCTTTTCAGGATCCGTTTCTTCGAAATCCTGCCGTACGGCCCAGTCGTTGCCCTTAGCCACGGCACCCCTTACGTAAGGAGCTTCTCCCGGAAAAACATGCATGTGGGGAATATCTTCCAGGTGCTCGTTGCGATAATAGGGCTGTACCTTGATCCCCTCATGGGTTTTCCAAACCAACCGCTTCTCATAATCCGCACCCTTCAGGTCTTCCGTGATTTTTTCTTCCCATGCCTCAGTGGATACAGGGGGGAATTCACTAAATAACTTTTTGTTGTCTTCCTGGCTCATAAAACACTTATTTTAAAACCTTTATCCTATAATTGCCAAAAACGCCCCAAAAATACAATAAAAAAGGGAACATTTGTTAATTTCGCAATTCGTTATGATTTTGCAGAAATCATGGCAAAAGTTGACAAGTTAGAAAAAATCGAAATAATGGAATACAACTTCAGAGATGTTGAAAAAAAGTGGCAGAGCCACTGGCAGGAACAGAAAACCTATCGTGTGTTCATCGACCATGAAAAACCCAAGTATTATGTGCTCGACATGTTTCCTTACCCTTCAGGGGCGGGTTTGCACGTAGGGCATCCACTCGGTTATATCGGGTCAGACATTTATGCCCGTTATAAAAGGCAAAAAGGATTCAATGTTCTGCATCCCATGGGATATGATGCCTATGGCCTGCCAGCCGAACAATATGCCATACAAACCGGTCAGCATCCCGCCATCACCACCGAAAACAATATCAAACGCTACAGGGAACAGCTCGACAAAATTGGTTTCAGCTTTGATTGGGACAGGGAGGTGCAAACCTGCGACCCCTCCTATTACAAATGGACACAGTGGACGTTTATTCAGCTTTTTGAACACTATTACAACCGCAAAACCCAAAAGGCTGAACCCATCAGTGAACTGGAAAAAGTGTTTGCCCGAAGCGGGAATGTAGATGTGGATGCCGCCTGTGGGGATGTCGCCCCGTTCACCGCTGTTGAGTGGCTGAAAATGAATGAAAAGCAGCGGCGGGAAGTGCTCATGCAATATCGTCTGGCGTACCTGGCCGATACCTATGTGAACTGGTGCCCCAAACTTGGCACCGTGCTGGCTAACGACGAGGTGAAAGAGGGGTTTTCTGTGAGAGGCGGCTATCCGGTAGAACGGAAAAAAATGAAGCAGTGGTTTTTGCGTATCACCGCTTATGCTGAAAGGCTGTTGGATGGATTGGAGCAGATTGACTGGAGTGAGTCGCTGAAGGAGATTCAGAAGAACTGGATCGGGCGTTCAGAAGGAGCCACCATCTTTTTCTCCCTGAAAGACGGGCAAGAAAGCATCGAGGTCTTTACAACCCGACCTGATACAATTTTCGGAGCCACATTTATGGTGCTGGCTCCGGAACACGAGCATGTTGAGCAACTTACAACAGATGAGTACAGGAATGCGGTGCATCAATATATCAAAAAGGCCGGCACTCGATCAGACCGCGAACGGATGGCAGAGGTGAAAACCGTAACCGGACAGTTCACCGGCGGATATACCGTACATCCTTTTACCGGCAAAGACATGCCTGTTTATATTGCCGATTACGTTCTGGCCGGCTACGGAACCGGTGCAATCATGGCCGTCCCCGGTCACGACAGCCGCGACCATGCCTTTGCCAAACATTTCAATCTCCCGATTATTGAAGTGGTAAAAGGTGGTGATGTGTCGGAAGGGTCCTACGATGCCAAGGAAGGTACCATAATCAACAGCGATTTCATTGATGGCATGGATGTTCCGGTGGCCATTCGTACTGTGACAAGGCAGCTGGAAAAAAGGGGAATTGGTAAGGCAAGGGTCAACTTCCGCCTGCGCGACGCCATTTTTAGCCGCCAGCGCTACTGGGGTGAGCCTTTTCCGGTTTATTACAAAGACAATATTCCATACGTGCTGCCCGAATCGAAACTTCCGCTGGAGCTGCCTCCCGTCGATAAATACCTGCCAACAGAAACAGGCGAACCCCCGCTGGCAAGGGCAAAAAACTGGGAAACCGACGAAGGGTATCCGCTTGAATGTAATACAATGCCCGGATTTGCCGGCTCCAGCGCCTATTATATCAGGTATATGGACCCCCGAAACGACAACCACCTGGTATCTAAAGAGGCCGTTAGATACTGGGAAAACGTTGACCTGTATGTGGGAGGCGCCGAACATGCAACCGGACACCTCATTTATGCACGTTTCTGGAATAAATTTCTCTTTGATATTGGCGTTGTGGTCAAAGATGAGCCATTCAAAAAACTGATCAATCAGGGAATGATACAAGGGCGGTCAAACTTCGTTTACCGAGTGAAAGGGTCCAACCGTTTTGTGAGCCTGAACCTGAAAGACGGGTATGACCACACACCCATTCATGTGGACGTTAATATTGTTGACAATGATGTGCTGGACTTAGAAGCCTTCAGAAAGTGGAACCCGGAATACGCCGACGCTGATTTTATCCTGGAAGATGGAAAATATATTTGTGGATGGGAAGTGGAAAAAATGTCAAAATCTTTCCACAATGTGGTAAACCCCGATGATCTCATAGAAAAGTATGGTGCCGACACACTCCGACTGTATGAAATGTTCCTTGGCCCGATTGAGCAGGCCAAACCCTGGGATACCAAGGGCATTGAAGGCGTCTTTCGGTTTATCCGCAAGCTTTGGCGCCTCTACCATAACCGCGACAATGTGTTTGAGGTTTCAGGCGAGCCCGCTGCTCCCGAAGAGAAAAAGATATTGCATAAATGTATCAAAAAAGTTAGTGAAGATATCGAACGCTTCTCCTTCAACACCGCTGTGAGTGCCTTCATGGTTTGTGTAAATGAGCTCACCGAAGCCGGATGCCGGAAACGCGATGTATTGGAGCCGCTCAGTATTATGATTGCACCTTTTGCACCCCATATCGCCGAAGAACTGTGGCACTTGCTTGGAAATAAGACCAGCGTGGCCTTAGCAACCTTCCCCGAATGGGATCAGGAACTTGTGACAGACGAAACCACAATTTATCCCGTTTCTTTTAATGGGAAAACACGTTTCAAACTGGAATTGCCGGCCGACAGCAGCCGTGATGATGTGGAAAAAGCCGCTTTGACCGCCCCTGAGGCTCAAAAATGGCTTGCCGGCAAGCACCCCAGAAAAGTGATTGTGGTTCCCGGCAAAATAGTAAATGTCGTTATCTGAAACGTCTGCATTTAACAATATGAGAATAATTTGCATGCTTGTACTGGCATTCATGGCCATGCATGTCTATGCTGCCGAACCGGTCCGCCATGTGGAAAACAATGCTTTTCGCCGCGGAGAGATACTGGTTTTTAATGCCATGTACCATAGCCGGATGACAGGGAGTGTGACAGCCGGAGATGCCCGCCTGGAAATATTGCCCGGCAATAAACTGATCGACGGCCGGACAACCATGCGTATCAAAGGTACCGCTAATACCCGTGGCGTATTTAACCTGTTTTTCAGGGTTGAAAATTATTATCATTCTTATGTGGATGAAGAAACCATGGCTCCGCTTCGTTTCCACAGGAACATCAGGGAGGGAAGGTACCGCAGGGAAGACAATGTGCGGTTTGACCATCATAATAACCTGGCATTCAGCGAGCGTGATACCACAACCATCCCACCTTTTGTGCAGGATATCATCTCCGCCCTGTATTATGCACGTACGTTCGATATGACTGATGTCCAACCCGGCGACAGCTTCGAAGTGAATTTTTACCTCAGCGACTCGGTCTATGTCAGCAGGATTCTCTATGAAGGCAGAGAACAGATCACAACACGCCTTGGAACCTTTAATACTTTGGTTTTTAAACCCCAGGTACAGGAAGGCACGGTCTTTAACCAGCCCTATCCGATGACTTTATGGATCTCCGATGACAAGAATAAAATCCCCATACGCGTTGAATCCGGACTCATCGTTGGAACGGCCCGCCTTGATCTGACTCAATTCGGCGGTTTGCGAAACCCTGTCACATCTTTTGTGCCCCGGCCCTAAATGGCAAAAATGCCCTTGCATATTCCATGTGCATTTTTTTGGATTATTTGCGTACTTTTGATCTTTCTTTTGCTTATCCTTCCATTCATAAGGTATTGCGAAGGCATGGAGCCCGAAGA
>SKTQ01000162.1 GCA_007122505.1 Bacteroidales bacterium
ATTTCCATTTGAGGGATGGTGATTCGCCGGTCGCTGATGTGTATTTCGTTTTGCAGGGTGGAAAAGGAAACATTTGTCAGGTCATCGGTCCGGATAAAACGGCCCAGTGCGATCATCGGCTGGTAGTTGACTAAACGACCGTCATGTATTGTTAAGTTTGCGATTGTTTCCATGCTCTGCCAGTCAATGGTCAGATAGGAATCCCAGTTTGCGCTGAAAAACAGCTCGGAGCTCACCCTTCCGTAGATGTTTTCTTTGGTGATGCTTTCCTGTCCGAAATTTCCTGTCTGATAAAACAGCTGGTGGATATCCACCTGGTTGAGGTTGGCATTGCAGTACATGTGAATGAGGTTGTTTTTCCGGTTATCCAAGACTCCCTGCATAATTACCCTTCCATCCATTGTATGAAATGAGAGGCGGTCGGCAAATAGTTGCCGGTTGTTTAACCTTAGCGATCCTGTCATCTTATTGGCCCTGAAAAGACGGAACCGGAAACTGTCCATGCTTGCATCGAGTTCAAGATTCACGCGTTCCGGAAGCCTGAACCCATTGCCGGCTTCCGTATCACCACTTCGGAGCAGGTTATCCAGGTTAATGTAACCTGACTGCAGGGATGCCATGATTACCAAGGATTCGCCGGGGATAAAGACATAAGGCAGAAAGTTTACCATTCGTCCGTTAAAGAGGAAGTCGCTGTCTGCAACAGCTCCTGAAAGCTTTTCTATTTCCAGGTAGTTGTTGTTGAAAATCATTTTGCCGTTGAACGCATGATAGGGCAGTTCAGGACGTTTTTTGAGTGTGAAGTCAAAGTCACGAAAATCCAAATAGCCTGATATGGTGGCGTCAAGCAGGTTTTGATGCGCAAGCTGCTTGTTTTCATCCACTCTGCCGGCGAAATTGATATGTAAGCTGACAGAGCCGCCGGCGGAGTTCAGCGGTTCGATCAGCTGCCAACCAACAAGGTCGCTTCCGTTAATCTCGCCGTTTAAGTCGAAAGATAGATAAGGTTGTTCAAAGTTTATTATGGAAAATGATCCGGAAATGGTTGAGTTATCAAGGATTCCTGAGAAGCGATCCACATGGATCCGGCTGTCGGCCGTGTGTTGCTTTCCGCCGTTCGTAAACCGTCCGGCCATTTCACTGACCTTTATTTTGAGGGTCATATCCGGGTAAACGAAACTCCCGTTTTTTAGAGAATAAGCGGATTGAATCAGGGGGGTGTGGCCATTCCCCATAAAGCCTTCAAATGTGGCATCAACATTCAATATGCCTTTGGGTTCATACTTTTGCAGGATAGACTGCCAGTTTGCAGGCAGGTCGGGCAAAAGGTCATGCACGTTGATGTTTTTTCCCGTTAGCGATGTTCTGATCCGAAGTGCCTCCTCTCCCCGGGCAAACTGCCCGTCAATAATGAAATTATGATGATTCCAGGTGAGATGGGTTTGGTTGATATGGATATTGCCGTCTGCAAAAAGGTCGATCCGGGCATCCACATTCACCGGTTTGTTGCCGGGAATGGTGACTTGGCTGATTGTAAATTCGCTGATGGTCATATTGCCTCCGGCCCTGATGCTGATGTTTCCGCTTTCGGCAGTTATTCTTAAGCGCAATCGCTCAATGTGTGACTGGATCAGATGGTTTTCGGGGTGGTGGGAGAAGCCGAGAGAAAGGTTCTGAATATTCAGGCGTTGTATGTCAAAACGGATATCTCTTTCTTCAGTGGTGGGGGACTGATCCCACAGCTGCCAATTGGTTGAGTGGTCTTCAAATACTGCCGGGTGAAAGTATCCGTTGGAAACGCTTATCTGTGTGACTGTGAAATCGCGTTTCAGGATGTCGGGAACGTTAAACTCCAGCTGAATGGTTGCTGCATGCAGCAGGGTGTCGTTGCCATGGGTCTCATTATTGAACACCAGTCCGGCATTTTGAAAAGCCACTGATGCTTTGGGAAAACTTCTGAATAAATTTATCCGGATATTTTCGGCATAGATCTCTGCATTCAGTCGCCGGTTGAGTTCAAGCAGGAAGGTGTGCTTAATCTGGTCGCGGTATATGTATCCAAGCAGCCCGATAACAATCGTCAGCAGGATAATAAAAACAGCACCGCTTAGCATGGCAAGTCGGATGAACTGACCCATCAGACCAGGTTGTGTTCTTTTGCTTTTACCCATAATATTACTAGCGCATGATTTTCAGATAGCCTACTTCTTTTTCTGTCAGTTGCCTCCACTTTCCCCTGGGCAGGTCTTTTTTTGTCAACCCTGCAAACATTGCACGATCAAGCTTCATGACCTTGTATCCAAGTTGTTCAAAGATTCTTCTTACCACCCTGTTTTGCCCCGAGTGCAGTTCAATGCCAATTTCTTTTTTGTTTTCAGGATTGGCATAAGCGATGCTGTCCGGTACAACCACATCTTTGCCAAGTTTTGTTCCATCTGCAATTTTGAGCATATCAGCTTTGCTCAGATTTTTGTCGAGAAGCACATGGTATAGTTTTTTTATGGTGTTGGATGGGTGGGTTAGTTTTTTTGTCAGTTCACCGTCGTTGGTCAGCAGCAAGAGACCGGTCGTATTCCTGTCGAGGCGGCCAACCGGGTAAAGACGCTCACTAAAGGCTCTGCCGATAATTTGCATAACTGTTTTGCGTTGCTGTGGATCATCAACGGTGGTAATGTAATCTTTGGGTTTGTTGAGTAATACGTATATTTTTTTTTCATGGTTGAGCCGTTGGTTGCCATACATTACCTTGTCGCCGGGCATCACTTTTGTTCCCACTTCGGTAACTATTTCCCCGTTAACGGTAATGGCGCCGTTTTGTATAAGCACATCCGCTTCGCGCCTGGAGCAGACGCCTGCATTGGCAATGAACTTATTCAGGCGTATGCGCGGATCAGCCGCTTGGTGATGTGCCGGCTGTTTTAAAGGACGTTTGGGTTTTTGATGTTTGCCTCTTCCCGGGTTTGTTCTTGTGTTTCTCATGGTTTCGTGGATTGGTTATCGTATAAGACCGGTCATGGTATAATGTTTACAGATCATCCCATTTTGGCAATAACAGACTGGTGCATAGCAAAAAAGGCGCATCTGCGCCCTTGGATAACGGTTAAGATGGCATGTTTATTCCATGTCTACATCCAATTTGTTAAATACTTCGTTCACTTTTTCCAGCAATTCGCCGTACAGTGATTTATAGTATTTTTTGAGCGCTTTCCCATCACCGTTTTCAATCTCCGGGTTGTTTACTTTGTTCAGCATCTCTTCCCTGTATTCCAGCATTTCTTTAATGAGGTTGTCCATTTCTCCCTGCACTTTTTCATCCCGGAGGGTTTGCCGTATCATACAAGTCCCAATTACTTCATCAATCAAAAAATTGATGTCTTTCTTCAAATTTTTCTTACTGGCCATTTTTTTGTTTTTATTAAATGAATGATTGGAAAACTACAATTGTAATCGGAAACAATTTGTGTGATATGGATCAGAGAAATCATTGCCACAGCCTGCCTGCTGTGCATTACTGATCTGCATAAACTTCCAGGTTTTTTATTTTACTGCTTTGTTTGTTAACAAATATTTAGCGGTTCACGGGTGCTAGGTAAAGTCGATAATTTCTACGTGAAAAATCAGCACGGAATTTCTTGGTACTGTTCCCGTGCCTGTTGTGCCATATCCGAGGGCTGAGGGTATCAGGATGATTCCTTTGCCGCCCCTTTTGAACTCCACCACTCCTTTTCGAAAGCCCCGGACGGTATTCGGCAGGAAAATATTCACATTTGTGGCAGAATCAAATATTTCTCCGTTGAGCAGATATCCCTGATAACTCATTCTTACTGTGCTATTCTCACTGGGATTGGATCCGATACCCTCTTCTTCAATAACAATAAAGACACCTGATTCCAGCTCATAGTAGTCCAGGTCATTTTCTTCAAGGTATTCCAGGATTTTTTCCCTGTCTCTGATTGCTCTTTCATCGGGGTCATCCGAGTTGCAGGCATGTATGAGCAATAGCAAGGGTAACATACCCAGTATGGCAATCTGTTTGAGATGATGTTTCATGATCACTTGTTCTTTTGATGTTTCCGATGGTGCAAAGGTAATAAAAAAAACATTTCGCTTTAGGCAGCCATGTCGGTTTATATCAAAAAAGAGCTCGTATAAAAAACAAATGACTGTTTTTGGCGAAATTAATCCACATTATCATGCAGAAATGAATTGTTTGACTTTATTTGTGTTTTATGGTCATCTGTTTCCTTGAGGGTATACCTGGAAATTTGCGTTTCATTGCTTGCCGGTACGGGGCTGAGGTTCACTTTTCTTCTGACAAAGGCTGGTTGGTTTTCCAGGTCAGCCAATCCTTCCGGTGTTTTAAGCTGGATGCTCAAATGTTTCAGACGCTCTTCCCGTTCGGTTATTTTGACCTTCATTTCTTCTTCAGAGAGGATGTGCCCTTTTGCAGATTCCGGTGTTTCAGAGAATGCCTTTTGTTCCATAAGGTTTTTACGGAACTGTTCCAGTTTTTCCTCTTTTACGGTTTTGGTTACCGGTTTTTGATGCTCTTCTGAGGAAGTATTCTTATCCGCAGCAGGTTTCATCTTTAGCTGCATTTCGCCAGGTGGTTCTTCTTCATTGAAAGGTCCTTCCCACTCGATTGTTTTTTGCGTGTTGTTTGGTGGGCTTTGATCCTTAAGCGGCATGACCTTTTTTTCTCTTTGAACGGAGCTTAAATCGTCAACCAGTTCATTTCCTGTAAAGCCCGTTGCAACCAGTGTAACACTGATATTTGACCCAAGGCTTTCGTCTTTGCCCAGCCCCCAGATTATTTCGGCAGTTGATCCTGCTTCATCCTGAATATAATCAGTAATTTCAATGATCTCATCCATCAGAACATCCTCTTTCCCGCTGGTTATGTTCAGCAAGATATTTTTGGCGCCCTTGATTTGATTGTCGTTAAGTAATGGTGAAGAGAGGGCGGACTCAACCGCAGTGATGGCCCTGTTTTCTCCTTCTGCAACACCGTTCCCCATGATGGCCACACCGCTTTCAAACATTACCGTATGTACGTCGGCAAAATCCACGTTGATATTTCCTGGCAGGGTGATAATTTCGGCAATGCCTTTGGCACCGGTGGTCAAAACGTTATCGGCTTTGGAGAAGGCTTCAGTTACGGTCAGATTGCCGTACAGTTCGCGCAGCCGGTCGTTGCATATGATAAGCAGGGTGTCTACATTCTCTGAAAGTTGCCTGATCCCTTCCTCTGCCTGCTGTCTTCGCTTTCTACCTTCAAAAGCAAAAGGGAGGGTTACTATAGCAACCGTAAGCACACCCATTTCTTTTGATGCCTTGGCGATAACAGGTGCTGCTCCTGTACCTGTTCCTCCACCCATACCGGCCGTGATAAACAACATTTTTGTATTGCTTTCAAGGATATTCTTCACACGGTCAATGTCTTCAAGGGCTGCGTTTCGCCCAACTTCAGGTTTGCTTCCAGCCCCCCTCCCTTCAGTAAGGTGCACTCCCAGTTGTATTTTATTGGGAACGGGGCTCATATCCAATGCCTGGGCATCGGTGTTGCACACATAAAAGTCAACACCTTCTATGCCTTGACTGAACATATGATTTACTGCATTGCTGCCACCACCGCCCACACCAATCACTTTGATGATGGAGCTCTGGTTTTTTGGCAGGTCAAAATTTATGATATCTGAATCCATAGCACAAAAATTTTATCGATTATTTTGATTACCAATTTCTTTTCGGTTATTTCCTGTTTTTCTTATTCAACATTGTCTTTTTCGAAAAAGTCTCTTCCTGATGTAAGTATCTTCTCAAACAGACTAATTTTTGGTCCTTTAATTTGTGTGATCTCTTTCTTTCGCTTCTTTTTTCCCTGGATGTCCTGAAAGCCTTTGATCACCAAACCTACCCCGGTAGCATGCATAGGACTGCCTATTTCACCGGAAGGGGATCTGGCAAGATGCTCGTTTGGATAGCCGATCCTTGTATCCATTCCTGTAATAAACTCAGTAAGCTGTGCCACATGCTTCAGTTGGCTGCCTCCTCCGGTGAGCACAATACCTGCAATCAGCTTTTTCTCGAATCCGGATGTCTTTATCTCATAGTATACATGTTCAATGATCTCTTCCATCCTTGCCTGTATAATATGTGCCAGGTTTTTCAATGATATTTCCTTTGGTTCCCTTCCTTTCAGTCCGGGAATGGAAACGATTTCTTCATCTTTGTTTTCGCTGGCCAGGGCGGAGCCGAAGCGTATTTTCAACGCTTCGGCCTGGTTGCGGATAATGGAACAACCCTCCTTGATATCTTCCGTGATCACATTTCCGCCCAGGGGAATGACTGCTGTATGCCTGATGATCTCGTCCTGGAATATAGCCAGATCGGTGGTGCCGCCACCGATATCCACCAGGACAACGCCGGCCTCTTTTTCCTGGCTGCTCAAAACAGCCTCCGACGAAGCCAGCGGCTCCAGAATCATGCTGGAAATGGTCAGGCCTGCCTTGGTGACACATTTTTCAATGTTCTTTGCTGCGGCAATCTTGCCGGTTATGATATGAAAGTTGGCCTCCAGGCAATTACCCGACATGCCCACAGGCTGCCGTATTCCCTGCTGACCATCGATGATATACTCCTGTGGTATCACATGTATGATATCCTCTCCCGGAGGAAGGGCCAGCTTGTACATGTTTTCGATAAGGTTGTCGATGTCTTCCTGCGCAATCTCTTCATCGATTTGATTACGCATGATGTTGCCCCTGTGCTGCACACTGCGGATGTGCTGTCCAGCAATGCCAACATTGGCAACCTTGATCTCAACACCTGAACTGTTACTGGCTTCCACAACAGCTTTTTCTATGGAGTTAATTGTATATTGAATGTTTTCAACCACCCCCCGGTTCACACCCAATGAGTCGGCCCTGCCCATACCCAATATTTCTACTTTCCCATATTCATTTTGTTTGCCCACAATGCAAGCAATTTTGGTTGATCCAATATCCAAACCAACGATAATTTCAGATGATTTCATAACATATTTATTTTGAACAGATGACCTGTTGGTTAAACTCTAAATTAATCCTGTTGTAGTAATGCCAGCCTATTTCCGGCAAACCGTTTACATAAAAAAACCGAAGCTTGTTGAATTTATCCACTATGTTGTCTGCGTATCCGAACTCAATGATGTGTACCCCATTTTTTGGTATCATCTCAAACTTTCCGTTTTCAAGAATTGCAATATGGTCTATGAGTGCTCTCCAGAAAGGATCATGATGGATATAAGATGCCAGCAGAAACAAATCGTTCATTGTATCCCGGTGCTTTTGATCCTTATCCTCGTCCAGGTTACGAATGTTTTTTCCTGCTTCGTAAACGGCCCCCACATGCCCGCTGACAATCATCACCCTTGCAGTATGTGTTCCTGATAACGGGAACATATAGCCTTGGGTGTCCACGTAATAGCTTTGGTTGTGGCGGTTGATCACGCGCATCAGTGGATCACGCAACCTGATGTCGGCCCTCAGCTCATTGTTGATCGTCCTGTAAATATTGGCATGCTTCACAAATGGCATACTATGGATCAACGTATGAACGGTTTGCAGCTTTTCAGGACTGATGTGCCTTCCTTCAATGGTGTCGATATCCTTAACGATCAGTGTCCGGAAGTCACCTGCATGCATGAAATAGTTGCCGCTTTGACTGCGTACTTTGATTTCAAAATGTGTGCATACGGTCTGCATATTATTGCTTACCGAAAACGAAAGCAACATACCCAGTGCTACCAATACAAGCGATACTCCTGCTATATGGATGATCTTTCTTATCATGACATTGCCCGGTTGGTTAATAATTGTTTGATGGGTTCTGCAAACCGGTCGATGTCGCCTGCACCCATGGTAATCAGTATTTCAATGTCCATTGCCTTTAATACATCCGTCAGTTTTTCCCTGTTACAATACAGTGCCGTGCTGTTTTTAATCATATTCAGGATCATGGTGGCATCAACACCCGGAATGGGTTTTTCCCTGGCGGGGTAAATGTCGATCAATATCAGCTGATCTGCTTTGGAGAGACTTTCGGCAAATTCTGCAGCCAGATCGCGTGTCCTGGTATACAGATGGGGCTGGAACACGACAGTGATTTTCATGTCCGGCCACATTTCCCTCGCTGATGCAATGCATGCGTTGATTTCTTCCGGATGATGCGCATAGTCGTCGATATAAACCATATTGGCTGTATGCAGACAGATCTCAAAGCGCCGTTTTACTCCTAGAAAACCGCTCAATGCCTTTTTGATGATCTGCGGTGCTATGCCGGCTTGATGGGCTATAGCTGCTGCGGCCAGTGCATTTTCCAGGTTATGCCTGCCGGGATGTCCGATCTGCATATCCCGGATTGTTACCAATCCCTTCATATCCGCATGGTAATGCCCCTTGTCCACGTAAACATTTTCAAGGTAATAATCCGCAGCG
>SKTQ01000197.1 GCA_007122505.1 Bacteroidales bacterium
AGCTGTGAAGCCATCCATGCTGCATTGGTATTTACCGTTTGTCCAATCAGTAATTCTTCACCAATAGATATAATAAAAGCATCCATATTGACAATTTTTCTCAAAAATAAGCATTATACGGTCAGTGCGGGTTATATTAGGTAATTATTTTAATTATTGATATTTTTGCCGCTTTTACTGCAAAAAGGAAAGGAGTTATGCTATGAGAAAGTTCAGGGAGTCAGAGCTGATCATTAACCCCAACGGAAGCATATACCATCTCAACCTGCAACCGGAACAGGTTGCCGGGAAAGTGATACTGGTCGGAGACCAGGGAAGGGTGCCGATGGTATCGGCACATTTTGACAAAATTGAACACAAATCCCACAACAGGGAGTTTGTCACCCACACGGGACTATATAAAAATCAACCGGTTACTGTTCTCTCAACAGGTATCGGTACCGACAATATTGACATCGTGCTGAATGAACTCGATGCTTTGGCAAACATCGACTTCCGGAGCCGAACAACAAAGGATCAGCTAACATCGCTGGAAATCATCCGGCTGGGGACCTCGGGAGCCATGCAAAAAGACATTCCGGTTGACACTCTTGTAGCCTCCTCACACGGCCTGGGCTTCGACGGTCTGTTGCATTTTTATGACTATGACAGCCGTTTGCTGGCAACTGAAATAACAGAAGCCTTCGTAAAGTATACATCCTGGAACGAAAAACTGCCCTATCCGTATATCGTCGCCGCAAATGACAAATTACTGAAAAGGATTGCTTACGACATGACCTCAGGTATTACGGCCACTGCCAACGGCTTTTTTGGCCCCCAGGGACGTGAATTGAGGATACCCCTTGCATACCCCGATCTGAACCAAAGAATTGAAAGCTTTCAGTTCCACAATCATCGCATCACAAACTTCGAAATGGAAACCTCTGCGCTCTATGCTCTGGGCAAAATACTTGGCCACAAAACCCTGACAGTATGCAGCATCATCGCCAACAGGGCAAGAAAAGAGTATAGCGCTGATTACAAAAAAACCGTTGAAGAAATGATCGCCCGTGTTTTGGACAGATTTGTGTCAGAGGACTAACACCCAGGCAATTTTTGACAAATATCTCTGATTGTCAATTATTTTCTAATCCGCCTTCATTTCATCAGAACCGGAAATCCGCCTTCAATTTGCCGTTGAAGAATGATCGAATTGATTACTTTTGTTTTGCACGGTAAACATTTGTCAACACTTATTAAACCGGGTTATACATGACAGAGCTAAAAAATGGGCGTAGCATCAGGGCATTGGTTAGTATGCTGGATGAGCCGGACCCTGCTGTTTTCAAAGATATTGCCGATAAGATCCTGCATTTTGGAGAAGCAGCCATCCCTTTTTTGGAAGCCGGTTTGCTTGAAACCCGCGACGAGAACCTCAGGACACGTTTTGAAGAGTTGATTGGCAACATTCAGCGCGAGGCCGTTTTTGAAGGACTAAGCCGATGGGCAAAGGATGGTGAAAACAATGACCTTTTATCTGCATGGCTGCTTGTTACAAAACTACATTATCCCAATGTGAATAATGATGATATTGGGAATGAGATCAGTACCATTCGCCGGGATGTATGGATGGAGATGAATGAAAACCTTACCGCGCTTGAAAAAGTAAAGGTTTTTAACCATGTTTTTTATCAGATACATCAGTTTCATGCCAACCTTGAAAACTATCATGATCCGGATAATTCCTTTGTCAACAGGGTTTTACAAAATCGTACAGGCAACCCCCTAAGCATTGGCATCCTGTATTTGTTGGTCGCGCAAAGCCTTGATATGCCCATCGCAGGAATCAATCTGCCCGAACATTTTGTCCTTGCTTACCTCGGTGAAACCATTGACCCCCAAAGCATGCAAATGAAAAAGAATATACCCCTTTTCTATATCAATGCCTTTAGCAATGGCGCTGTTTTTTCCGCCAGGGAAATCAATGACTTTTTGACAAAACTGGGCCTTGAACCACTCCCTTCTTTTTTTCGACCATGCACCCATAAAGACATCATCATGCGTATGGTAAACAACCTGGTATTTGCCTATTCGCAAAACGAACAGGAAGACAGAAAAAGGGACATGGAAGTATTGCGCGACAGGTTGAAGAAAACCTTTTGAGCGGTGTTTATGACACGGCATGTTTTTTCGAAATTATCCCGGGCAGTTTGCCAAAGATTTTCCAGCTGAAATTCAATAATAAATTGCCATTCCGGTTATTAAATGTCAATGGTTTCCATTACCTTTGCATGCAGACAGACAAGATTTGAATTTTCCCCAACATATTGTATAACAACAAAATAAAAATCAAATGTCTCATACCCACACTTTGAATCCGTCAGTTAAGGACCAGCATCAGGAATTTGTGCCCACCAAAAAACTGCATATCGGGCCAAACGACATCCGAAACATCATGGATCGCTATCGTTATTCAGACGATGTGCGCGCTGTCATTGAGCGTGAGCATCTGCTGCCTGCAGGCTTGCTTACGCGTCTCCACTCGGCTTATCCGCAATATTCCGGCTTCATGGAGTCAACCCCTTTCTTATTTACCGATAAAGAAAGATTTGCCGGCATGCGCGGCTTCAGGGAAATTGTTGACATTTTGGAAAAAAATGGTATTCTTATCGGCCATATTAAGGAAAGAGAGTTGTTTGTGGATGTATATCGTTTTTTGGCTACCAAACATGTTCTCAATAAAATCAACTGGAACAACTTCGAAAAAGACTCCCTGTTTCAACTGGTTATTCCACAGCCCGGCATGATCAAGGGCGATGTGGTTAAAGCCTACAAAGAAGCTTCAACCGATGAGGAGAAACAAAGGATTGTCAAAGAATATCAGAAAAAAACCAATCCCCATGATGGCAAACAATTGTTGAACAAACCCTGGTTTTTGAATGAAGATGGGGAACTCGAGATACTTAGAGGCAGTCAGCATAAATATCCGCAGTGCCAGCTCATTTTTGACATCACCACACAAAATTGTTTTACATTTTGCACCTATTGTTTCCGTCATGCCCAGGTTCGCGGCGATGAAGATATGTTTGTGCAGGAAGACATTGAGCAGGTACTGGGCTATATCCGGAAGCACAAGGAAGTTACCGACATGCTCATTACCGGGGGCGATGCAGGATATATCACCTTTGACCGGTTTGAAAAATACGTGCGTCCCTTCATTGAAGATGAAGAATTGATGCATATCAAGAACCTCCGTCTGGGAACCAGGGTGCTTACTTTTCATCCTGAGATGATCCTTAGCAGTGATTACAATCCATTCCTTGAATTGTACCGTGAGCTTACCGATCATGGCATCCAGGTAGTGATGATGGCGCATTTTTCCACGCCGAGGGAGGTGCTGAATCCATCTGCCGTGGCAGCGATCCGTCGCCTGAAATCCTATGGTGTAACCATCAAAAGCCAGAGCCCTGTGATGCATCACATCAGCCTTTTCTCCGATGAATACGGCAAAATCGATGTTGACCGTTCAGCCCAAAACTGGATCGACCTCGGAAACATCCTCTCCATGGTGGGTGTAGGTTTTCATTCCATGTACTGCGCAAGACCGACCGGTGAGCACCATTATTTTACCGCACCGCTTGCCGATATCAACAAAGTTTTCAGCAAGGTTTACCGCACACTTCCGTCAATCAGCCGTCCATCAAGATATATCACCATGACTTCCTCAGCAGGGAAGGTGTCTCTGCTTGGCATGCTGGAGGTAAAAGGAGAAAAATTATTTGCATTGAAGTTCAATGAAGGCCGTAATATGGAATGGCTCGATAAGGTGTATCTCGCTAAATATGACGAAAAACAGAACACCATCGAAAAACTCAAACCTTACGATGCTGACAAGTATTTTTATGAGGATGAGCTGGCCGAAATAGAACGTACCCTTGAGCAAAATCTGCAGAAGCGGATTGATGAAGATGAAGCATCCTCCTAAAGGTATTGTCCTCCACCTGACTGGTAAATGATTCAAATAGCCCGGAAATGTATTGCACTTGTTTCCGGGCATATAACACATCCAAACATCCATTCATGATAAATAAAATTATTCAAACACCGGCAGAAGCGGTTGCAGATGTTTTTAATGGTGCAACCGTGATGATCAGTGGCTTTGGCGAAGCGGGCAGCCCCATTGAACTGATCCATGCGCTCATAGACAAAGGTGCGCGTGATCTTGTGGTGATCAGCAACAACACCGGGAGTGGCCATGTAGGGCTTGCCGCGCTCATCGAAAACAGGCAGGTTCGTAAAATGATCTGCTCTTTCCCGCGGAGCACAAATTCAAAGGTTTTCCCCGAGTTGTACAAGCGGGGAGAAATTGAGCTGGAACTTGTTCCGCAGGGTACGCTTGCAGAGCGGATCCGTGCCGGAGGGGCAGGCATACCGGCATTCTTTACCCCGACATCGGTAGGAACTCCCCTGGCCGAAGGGAAAGAGGTGCGGGAGTTTAACGGCCAGCTGTTTGTGATGGAGCATGCCATTCGTGCCGATTTTGCCCTGGTGAAATGTCATGCCGCTGATCGCTACGGTAATCTTGTGTACAACAAAACGGCCCGTAACTTTGGTCCGGTGATGTGTACCGCTGCCGAAACAGCCATTGTTCAGGCCAGAAAAGTTGTGGAACCCGGTCAGATAGACCCGGAAGCGGTAGTTACGCCGGGAATCTTTGTCAAGCGGGTGGTGGAAGTTACGAACCCTGCTGATGAATCTAAACTTGTAGCAGAAGAGAGGAGGTATCCATGGTAAACAATACAGAGAAAATTGGCTGGGAGGTTCAGGAAATGGCCCAGAAGGTAGCACTGGATATCCCGGACGGTGCCTATGTAAACCTTGGAATAGGTATCCCCGAAATGGTTTCCGGGCTTGTACCAGAAGGCCGTGAGGTAATATATCATACCGAAAACGGTCTCCTTGGTATGGGCCCCCTGCCACCGGCCGGTGAGGAAGACCCGGAATTGATCAACGCCGGCAAAAAATGCGTCACGGCTATTCCAGGAGCCTGCTATTTTCATCACGCCGACAGCTTTACCATGATCCGCGGGAAACATATCGACATTTGCGTGCTGGGAGCATTGCAGATTTCCGAATCCGGCGACCTGGCAAACTGGTCAACCGGTGACGAAAAAGCCATTCCTGCCGTTGGTGGAGCCATGGACCTCGTTGCAGGCGTCAAAACCATTTTTGTCATCAGCAAACATGTCACCAAAACCGGTGAACCCAAAATCGTGAAATCCTGTACGTATCCACTGACAGGAAAAGCGGTTGTTGACCGGATCTATACTGATCTGGCCATCATTGATGTGACACCTAAAGGTTTGTTTGTCAGGGAAATGGCACCGGGCGTCACGATGGACTACCTTCAGGAGCGAACAGAAGCCGCCTTGCATCAATATGAATAAAACATTTTTTGAGGTCATTTATCCATCATAAGATGATACTGATACACAGGCCGAAACAGACCTGAAAGCACAAGATTATTTGCAGTTTTACAATATTTATTTTCCGAAACATGGATATTCAAGCACCAGATTCTATCGCACAAAAAAGCGCAGGCGAGGCGTTGTACAGTGAAGCATGTGAGTATATTACCGGTGGTGTAAGCCGAAACACGGTTTTCAGAAGGCCGCATCCCTTTTATGCCGCCAGTGCATCCGGTTGTTATGTAACGGATGTTGATGGCATTCAGCGGCTGGATTTTGCCAACAATATGGCATCCCTGATCCATGGCCATGCTCATCCGGCCATCGTATCTGCCGTTGTGGAACAGTTGCACCGGGGTACCGCCTATACCATGGCCACCGAAGCAGAGGTTGCTTTTGCCAAACTGCTGTGCCATCGTGTGCCGGGCTTCGAGAAGGTCAGATTTGTAAATTCCGGTACAGAGGCCGTAATGACAATGATCAAAGCATCCAGGGCCTACACCGGAAGGCCAAAGATCGCCAAGACCGAAGGAGCATATCACGGAACTTACGACTTTGCTGAGATCAGTCAAACATCCAAACCGGATCAGTGGGGTGATATACACAAACCCAACAGTGTACCGCTGGCCCATGGCACACCGCAGGGTGTACTGGATGATGTGGTCATCTTTCCCTTCAACGACATTGAAAAGACCCTGAAAATTCTGGATGCCCAGGCAGACCAGATAGCCTGTGTGATCATCGATCCGGTGCCCCACCGCGTTGGACTTGTTCCCGGTACGGATGCCTTCATCGAAGCATTGTACGATTGGACCCGAAGGAACGATGCACTTCTGGTTTTCGATGAAGTGGTAACCCTGCGTGTAAATTACGGCGGAGCCCAGGCAAGATATAGTGTCAGACCCGATATGACGGCACTCGGCAAGATCATCGGGGGAGGTTTCCCGGTTGGTGCCATTGCAGGACGTACAGAAGTGATGCGCGTTCTGGACCCGCGTGAAAAGAAAATCCTTTTCCCTCATTCGGGAACTTTCTCTGCAAACCCAATCACCACCACCGCAGGCCGGGTTGCCATGGAGCTTTTCGACCGGGATGCCGTTAGCAGGTTGAACGACCTCACGCAAAAGGCGATGGAGCAGATAGAAGAAGCCATCAGAATTGCCGATGTTCCTGTCTCCCTCACAGGCGCGGGCTCCATGTTCAGGATCCATCTGCGGGCAACACCACCGCAAACCTACAGGGAAGCCTATCAACCAAAGGAAGTAGCGGCGCTCATAGATGAAATTCTGGATTATCTTTATCTGAATGAAAAAATTATGATGATCAACACCTGTGCTTGTATGTTCTCCACACCAATGACGCAAAAAGAAGTGGACATCCTCACACAGGCACTGCTTAATGCCTTCAGGCACATCAAACCGAAACTGGAAAAAGTACATAAGGAGGTCTATGAATAATTCAAGAGATGTTTTTATTTGTGATGCCGTACGTACGCCTGTAGGACGTTACGGCGGCAGTCTGTCGGCCGTTCGGACCGACGACCTGGCTGCAATTCCTCTTAAGGCCCTGACAGAGAGAAATCCCCTGGTTGACTGGCTGTCTCTGGATGATGTGATCCTTGGGTGTGCCAACCAGGCCGGGGAAGACAACCGCAATGTTGCCCGTATGGCACTCCTGCTGGCAGGGCTTTCGGAAACCATCCCCGGGGTTACCACCAACAGGTTATGTGGCTCCGGGATGGATGCCGTTGGAACGGCGGCAAGAGCCATCAAGGCCGGTGAAGCGGACCTGATCATTGCCGGAGGCGTGGAAAGCATGTCGCGCGCGCCATTTGTCATGGAAAAAGCGGACAAGGCTTTTTCAAGGTCTGTGGCCATGTACGACACCACCATCGGCTGGCGCTTTGTCAATAAAAAAATGGATAAGCTCTATGGGACAGATGCCATGATTGAAACGGCCGAAAATATTGTAGATGATTTGAAGATCAGCCGGGAAGATCAGGATGCGTTTGCTTTTTGGAGCCAGGAAAAAGCCCATGATGCCCAGCAAAACGGACTTCTTGCGGAGGAGATTGTACCCGTTACCATCCCGCAGCGAAAAGGCGACCCCATTGTGGTTGATACGGACGAGCATCCGCGGCGGACAACGCCTGAAAAGCTGGCTTCCCTGAGACCCATCGCCAGGGCAGCGGGTACCATTACCGCCGGCAACGCTTCAGGTGTTAACGACGGGGCCGCAGCACTGCTCATCGCCTCCGAAGATGCTATAAAGCGGTTCAACCTGACACCGCTGGCCAAAATATCAGGGATGTCGGTGGCGGGTGTACTCCCGCGGATCATGGGTATGGGACCGGTACCGGCAACGGAAAAACTGCTGAAACGGCTGGGTATGCAACTTGACGACATGGATGTGATCGAACTCAATGAAGCCTTTGCCGCACAGGCTCTCGGATGTACCCGCACACTGGGCATCCCGGACGATGACCCACGCATTAATCCGCGCGGAGGTGCCATCGCCCTTGGCCATCCCCTGGGGATGAGCGGTGCGAGAATCCTAACCACTGCCGTTTACCAGCTGAAGAACGGTGCCGGCAAAAAAGCACTTTGCACCATGTGCATCGGAGTAGGGCAGGGGATAGCCATGATCATTGAGAAGGTTTGAGACTGCATGACCTCGCATGCAGATGACTTCCAGTGCTGACCAGACCGGGCAATTCACTATCATATGCTGAACCTGTGGATACTGCCTCCAATGGTATCACATGCTGCACCTGTTACGGATGAAAGACAGTTCGGCAATCCCTCCATGCATAAAAGGCCAAGGAAGGCAAAAACCAAAGCTTCCTTGAATTCAATCAGCATTTTATCCGGAATATAAATCTCTGTTGTGCCGGAAACAAATGCTTGCAACTTCTCCATCA
>SKTQ01000096.1 GCA_007122505.1 Bacteroidales bacterium
ATGAAATCAGATTTACCGGATATGCCTTTCAAATAGAAATGAAGTTTACTGCCTGGAAAATGGGATTCAGAATCAAGGAAGTCTCCATTGTTTTTACTGACCGTACCGAAGGTGAGTCAAAAATGAGTACTGGTATCTTTAAAGAGGCCGTATGGGGTGTGGTCCGGTTAAAATGGAAGAGCCTCATCAACCCCGGCAGATATAAATCTGCCATTCCCACCGAAGAAAATCAATAACCAGATCAAGTAATTCCATATAAATACCATCAAGCTATGAAGCAAACATCCTATCTGTTGAAAAATGGCATGATCGTCAATGAGGGAAGTCGTTTTCAGGGAGATCTGATCATTTCAGGAGGTGTTATTGATGGGATATTTCCCGGTGGTTATCAAGACAGTGAAGCGGGGCATGATTTCCGGGTGATCGACCTGCAGGGTTCTATTCTGATGCCGGGCGTTATCGATGATCAGGTTCATTTCAGGGAGCCGGGGCTGACCCACAAAGCCGATATATACAGTGAGTCGCGTGCAGCCGTTGCGGGCGGCATCACCAGCTATATGGAGATGCCAAATACGGTACCCAATACAACCACACAGGATCTGCTTCAAAAAAAGTTTGACATTGCCGCAGAAAAAAGCCTTGCAAATTATTCCTTTTACATGGGAGCCACCAACGACAACCTGGATGAGCTCAGGGCCACCGACCCGCTGAATGTTTGCGGGGTAAAGGTTTTCATGGGAGCATCCACCGGTAACATGCTGGTGGATAATCCGGCAACGTTGGAAAATATTTTCAGGCAGATTTCATTGCCTGTTGCTGTGCACTGCGAAGACGAAATGACCGTCAGAAAAAATCTGGAGGTTGCCAAAAATATCTATGGCGACCCGATTCCCATGTTCATGCACGCGACCATCCGCAGTCATGAAGCATGCGAACGGTCTTCACGGTTGGCCATCGGTCTGGCTGAAAAATTTGACACCCGGTTGCACCTTTTGCACCTGAGCACAGCCAATGAAGTCCGCTTGCTAAACAACGACACCCCCTTGCACAACAAACGGATCACTGCCGAGGTGTGTGTACACCATTTATGGTTTCACATAGATGATTATGCACCAAAAGGTTCACATATCAAATGGAACCCATCCATAAAATATGATGATGACAGAAAGGCATTGACAGAAGCATTGAAGGAGGGATTCGCAGATGTCATTGCCACGGATCACGCACCACACACCCTGGAAGAGAAAAAAAAGAGCTATGTTGATTGTCCCTCCGGAGCACCCATGGTGCAGCATGCCCTTCCGGCAATGTTTACACTTGCAGATAAACACAATATCTCATTTGAAAAACTGGTGGAACTGATGTGTCACAACCCCGCCATTTGTTTCAATGTCAAAAACAGGGGCTTCATCAGAGAAGGTTACGCTGCCGACCTGGTGGTTGTGGCACCAGGAAAGCAAACACCGGTTACCCGTGAAAGCTTGCATTACAAATGCGGGTGGTCACCCCTGGAGGGCTCAGTGCTGGAGGCAACAGTGGAATATACCTTTGTTAACGGTCACCTGGTATATGACAATGGCCGTTTTGATGAATCACAGAAGGGAGTTGCACTTCAGTTTTCAAGGTAGCGGGTTACTTATCTCTGCTCGCTATTGCGGCCCTTGTCCCGACTGCGCTTCACTTTCCATCAAACTCAGCCGACTCAGGAGCTTTTCATGGATTCTCTCCATTTCACGGCCATCCAGCAGATAACAATCGAGGGCTTCTTCAAAGTCGGCGGGGTCAACCCCATGATGTGTAAAAATGCCCGCGTAAAAATACATGACCGAATCTCTTGATTCTCTTTCAATGTATTGATATTCCTGTAAAAAGGCTTCCAGCATATATAAGTCTGCAAGGATTTCCACAATTTGCTCCCTTGTAAGGATCTTGTCACATTTATCGGTTCCGGGAGCCCTGAAAAATGTACAGGCTCCAAGTATCAATAACAAGAGTGTGGTAGCAAATATGGTCCTGATTGTCTTCATTCTTTTTTTGGGAAAAGCTTGTTAATCTCCCGGCTTCTTTACTGCCGGTTTAATAACCAAAGCGTTTCCGCCTTTTATTTACGTATCAAATGTTCTTTAAAAGCTCCTCATCTACGGGATTTGGCAGTGTAACTTTCAGGCGGGGTTCTGACTGCATGGCTCTTTTGATGGCAAAAACGGCTTCTTTGTTTCGGGCCCAACTGCGGCGGGCAATGCCATTGTTTACATCCCAGAAAAGCATGCTTTGCAATCGTCTGTCGGCATCTTCTGTACCATCCAGTACCATTCCGAACCCGCCATTGATCACTTCACCCCATCCTACACCGCCGCCATTATGAATCGACACCCAGGTTGCACCGCGGAAGCTGTCGCCGATCACATTATGGATGGCCATGTCGGCGGTAAACCGGGAGCCGTCATAAATGTTTGATGTTTCCCTGTAAGGACTGTCGGTGCCGCTTACATCATGGTGATCGCGACCCAGGATTACCGGAGCAGAAATTTGTTTGTCGCGAATGGCTTGATTAAAGGCCCTTGCGATGCGAATACGGCCTTCGCTATCGGCATAAAGGATGCGGGCCTGCGAACCCACCACCAGCTTGTTTTCGTCGGCATGTTCAATCCAGTGCAAATTATCGGCGAGTTGTTGCCTGATCTCTTCCGGAGCCGTTTGCATCATTTCGCGAAGCACATCTCCGGCAATCCGGTCAGTGGTTTTCAGATCAGCAGGGTCAGAAGAGGCGCAAACCCAGCGAAAAGGCCCAAAGCCATAGTCAAAACACATCGGCCCCATGATGTCCTGTACATAAGAGGGGTATTTATAGTCGCCGTCGGGAGCAAAAATATCTGCGCCGGCACGTCCTGCTTCCAGCAAAAAGGCATTTCCATAATCCCAGAAATACATTCCCCTGTTCACCATTTCGTTTACGGCATTTACATGACGTATCAGCGATTGCCTCACTTTTTCACTAAACCCTTCCGGATCTTTCACCATCATTTCGTTGGCCTCCTCAAATCCAATACCCACAGGATAATAACCACCGGCGTAAGGGTTATGCAATGATGTCTGGTCAGAGCCCAGCTCCACAGTCACGCCTGCCGACACAAATTTCTCCCAGAGATCAACAATATTACCCGCATATGCCAGCGACACGGCTTCTTTTTGCTCTCTGGCCTTATTGATACGGCTAACCAGAACGTCAAGATCATCAAATACCTCGTCTACCCATCCCTGTGAATGTCTTGTTTGGGTGGCTTTCGGATTAACCTCGGCGATGACGGCAATGGCACCGGCAATGACTGCTGCTTTTGGCTGTGCTCCTGACATACCTCCAAGGCCACTGGAAACAAAAACTTTTCCGGCCAAACTCCCGTCGCTGTTTTTCAGCATGCGCCCGGCATTCATCACAGTTATGGTTGTACCGTGTACAATTCCCTGGGGGCCAATATACATAAAGGAACCCGCTGTCATCTGTCCGTATTGTGTAACACCCAAGGCGTTGAATCGTTCCCAGTCATCGGGTTTGGAATAATTCGGGATCATCATGCCGTTGGTAACCACTACACGCGGTGCATCCGGATGGGAGGGGAACAAACCCATTGGGTGTCCGCTGTACAAAACCAGCGTCTGTTCATCGGTCATTTCCGCAAGATACTGCATACACAACAGGTATTGTGCCCAGTTTTGAAATACGGTACCGTTGCCACCGTAAGTGATCAATTCGTGGGGATGTTGCGCCACCGCATGGTCAAGGTTGTTGCTCAGCATCAGCATGATGGCCGCTGCCTGCTTTGAGCGGTGAGGGAAATCTTCGATTTTCCGGGCATAAATGGGGTAGTTCGGACGAAAACGGTACATGTAAATCCGGCCATAGGTTTTCAACTCATGGGCAAACTCTTCGGCCAATACCTTGTGAAATTCCGGCCGGAAATACCGCAAAGCATTTCTGACCGCAAGTTTTTTCTCTTCATCCGACAAAATATCCTTGCGCTTCGGCGCATGATTCAATGCCGGATCATAGGCCTTAGGCTCCGGAAGTATGTCCGGAATTCCTTGTATTACTGCTTGTTGAAATTCAGTCAAAGACATTATCTGTGATATTTTTGATGATGTTTTTACAACCTGCACTGTTTTCTTATAGCTATAATTAGTGAAGTTTTACCAACCAACCGGAAAAAAAATATCAAGCTACGATCTATTCACAAGCCGGCACAGTTTCTGCTTCAAAATATAGGAAGTCCCATTCAAAACCGCCTTCCTCGATGGTTGACATTCGTATGCCTTCCGCAGAAAACCGCAAATCAGCACGGCCGCCACGGATAACTTCACCGGGTTTCAAACAAATAATTTGTTCTTCGCTTTCAAAACTCAGGATATCATCACGGTAAAAAGCAACTACGAAGGTAACTGTCAGATGGGTTTCCAGCCTGTTTGTCATCTTCAGGTTGAGCAGCGCATGCGGGTCACGACCAAAAAAGCTTTCCCGCTGCCAGCGGTATTCAACGAAAACACCATCAGCTTCACCAAATTCATGATATTCAACCTGGGCCAAAGCCCCTTGAGGCAAAATCATGAATGACAGCAGAAGTAGTGTTATTGCGGTTAAGGTTTTCATTCGTCTTTTTTTAAGGTCGAAATGTGTAAAAGTCAAAAGGTCTAAAGGTCTAAAAGTCTAAATGTCTAAATGTAGAATGTAAAAATGCAGCTTATCCTCACTTTTTACTGCTTACTTCTTACTATTTACTTGCACTCAAAACCCGCCCCACGCTCCCAACTTTAGACACGACGGGCCTGTCACATTCTTTCCTTCATATTTTTCAGCGACCGGTAAAGAAATTCCCTTGCCCTGAATAGCTGAGCTTTCACGGTGCCCAACGGCAGGTTCAACGCTGTGGCGATCTCTTCATAGGATTGCTCCTCATAATAACGCATGGAGATCAGTTTTCGGTATCTGGGTTTGAGGGTATCCACGACCTGCCTTACCAGTTCAAGCTTTTGGCTTCTGATAAATGACTCTTCCGGGTTTATCATTTCAGAAACAAAATAATAGGTTTCATCATGTTCTGCAACGTCTTCGTTGGCTTCGTGGTTGAGCACATTCTTTTTTTGTTTTCTGATGAAGTCGATGCAGTTGTTGGTGGCAATCCGGAAAAGCCAGGTGCTGAATGCATATTTCCCGTTGTACTGCTTGATGTTGGTAAATGCCTTGCCAAAAGTTTCGATACACAGGTCCTCGGCATCTTCAGGATTTCCTGTCATCTTCAACAGCATAAAAAAGATGGTGTCTTTGTATAACCGCATCAACTCGGCAAAAGCCTGCTGGTCACCATGCTTTACGGCTTTTTCCAAAAGGGCCATATCCCGCTGTGCTTTTTTGGTATGTTCAGGCTTTCCTTCCATCGGGTAAATCTGATAACAAAGAATTCATCATGTCTTCATAGAGAAAACAAGCGAAAAATCAAGAAACAACGAAAATACGCAAATTTTATTTCCGTATGCATGGCAATCGGGAATTTGCTAGCGCCCTGCCTTTAATTGGTGTTCACTGCCACGGCATCATATAGCGGTTACCCGGCCAATGAATCAACAAAAGTACCATCTTCTATGGGAATCCTTTCTATCTTTGGCAAAAAAAACAATGCCCGATGCGTTTTAATCTGGAAACGAAGGATGCAAAAAGTGATGCCCGCGCAGGTAGCATTTATACAGACCACGGAATAATTGAGACACCTGTTTTTATGCCCGTTGGTACAGCGGGCACGGTTAAAGCCATACACTTCAAAGATCTTGAGGAAGAAGTGAACCCGGGAATCATTCTGGGAAACACCTATCATTTATATCTGAGGCCCGGTCTGGACATTATCCGCAATGCAGGAGGAATTCACCGGTTTATGTCGTGGAACCGGCCGGTGCTCACCGACAGTGGCGGATACCAGGTGTATTCTCTGACTGACCGGAGGAAAGTGACAGAAAAGGGTGTAACATTTCAGTCACATATTGATGGGTCGAGGCACGAATTTACCCCATCCAAAGTGATGGATATACAGCGAACCATCGGGGCAGATATCATCATGGCGTTTGATGAATGTACCCCTTATCCCTGCGATTACGACTATGCGGCTGTTTCCATGGAGCGCACCCATCGCTGGTTAGAGGAATGTTGTGCGCATTTTGACAACACCTCGCCGGTATATGATTACCGCCAGAGCCTGTTCCCCATTGTCCAGGGAAGTACTTACAGAGATCTCCGTGAGAGATCAGCAGAATTTGTAAGCAAATGCGGCCGGGAAGGGAATGCCATCGGTGGCTTATCTGTGGGAGAACCCGCAGAAGTAATGTATGAGATGACCGGACTGGTCTGTTCCATACTTCCCGAGGACAAGCCGAGATACCTGATGGGCGTGGGTACTCCTGCCAATATCCTGGAATGTATTGCATTGGGAGTAGATATGTTTGACTGTGTGATGCCCACACGCAATGCCCGAAACGGCATGCTTTTTACCCGTGAGGGCATCATCAATATCAAAAACAAAAAATGGGAAAAAGATTACACCCCCATTGACCCTGCGGGCGACACATTTGCAGACAGCCGGTATAGCCGTGCATACCTCCGGCACCTGTTTGCAGCGGGAGAAATGCTCGGGCCCATGCTGGCTACCATTCACAACCTCCGTTTTTATATATGGTTAGTGAGTGAAGCACGGAAACAAATCGTTGTCAATGAATTCGCATCATGGAAGGAGAAGATGGTTGCAAAGGTCAGCAAACGACTGTAAAATAAGCTTATCTTTCACACGTTTATCCCAAAGCGACCATTGGCAAGGAATCGATAGCATGGTGTAGAGGAGATGGGTAAAGTAAGGTGAGAGCCGGAAAGCGGGTTTTGAGGGCAAACAAATTAGTAAGCAGATGCAGTGTGGCAAATTTGCACATTGGTACATTCCCACATTTGCACATTTTTTAGCTTTTTATGTTCAAAAAATTAGACATATACATTACCCGGAAGTTTTTAGGGACTTTTGTGTATGCAATTTCCCTGATCATTTTGATTGTGGTGATTTTTGACCTGTCTGAAAAAATTGATAATTTTATTGAAAACAGGGCATCGCTAAGGGATATCATCCTGGTTTATTATGTAAACTTTATTCCCTACTTCATTAACTTATTCAGTCCGCTGTTTACGTTTATCACGGTGGTCTTTTTCACGTCACGTATGGCGTTGAACACAGAGATCATTGCCATCCTTAGCTCCGGTGTCAGCTTCAGAAGGTTGTTGGTTCCCTACCTGGTTTCCGCAATATTTTTGTCGCTGGTTTCCGTTTTCCTTTCCAATGTGCTGATACCGCCGGCCAACGAAAAGAGACTTGCATTCGAAAGTGAATATGTAAGGCGGCCGGATTCGTTCCGTGGGCGAAATATCCACATGCAGGTGCGGCCCGGCGTATTCATTTATATGGACACTTACAACGACAGGTCAAATACCGGATATCGTTTCAGCATGGAAAAGATCAACAACGGTGAATTGCGTTACAAAATGATGGCCAACCAGGTAAGGTTTGATGAAGAAGCAGGGAAGTGGACAATCACCGGATACAATATCCGGAAAATTGACGGACTTCACGAACGTTTGTATTTTGGTAATGAACTGGATACCATATTGCCTTTTGGCCCCGGCGATTTCATTCAAAACTTGCGCGATATGGAAACGATGAATTACAGAGAACTCAATGAATTCATTGCCGGCGAACGTCTGCGGGGATCTGAAACCATCAGTTTTTATCTTGCGGAGAAGCACCGCAGAATCGCCTTTCCTTTTGCCACCCTTGTGCTGACACTGATTGGTGTGGCACTGTCCAGTCAAAAAGTCAGGGGAGGGATGGGACTGCATCTGGGTGCAGGCATTACTCTGAGTTTCGCCTTTATTCTATTCATGCAGGTAACCACCACTTTTGCCACCAAAGGGAATTTGCATCCGATGCTGGCAGTATGGATCCCAAATATCATATTCGGTGCTTTGGGTGCTTACCTTCTGAAGATTGCCCCAAAATAGATCTCTCTAATTATCCGGTTAAAAAAAAACAGGAAAAATATTTTTCCTGTTTTATTC
>SKTQ01000163.1 GCA_007122505.1 Bacteroidales bacterium
CAATGTATCAATGTGCAAATGTACAAATGACGGTCCTTTGCGTTTTTTGCGTAATTTAACCTTTGCGGCCTTTGCGAGGAAAAAAATGTTTCACACAAAGCCCGCAAAAAAAAGAAAAACCTGCAAAGTTACTGCTTACTTACTTCTGCCTACTTCTTACTCTTCTCTTAAGTCCCTTAAGTCTCTAAAGTCTCAGCTCCCAGCTCTCAGCTCCCAGCTCCCAGCTCCCAGCTCCCAGCTCCCAGCTCCCAGCTCCCAGCTCCCAGCTCCCAGCTCCCAGCTCCCAGCTCCCACAATCATCCCCCTGTGTGTCAAAAAATCCTGTCATTGGCATTTCATATTTTTGTTTTTACAATAATTCAGGATTAAAAGCAACCAACCATAAACGGTATGCTTTCAGCAAAATTATCCTTTTTATAAAGATAAGCATGAATATCATCATTTACTGCGTATAAGGTGATAAAGAATCAAACACGAATGATTATTTTTGAATCCGGCATTTATTTGCTCTGAAAAAAAAATTGTGATCACCGGCTGACTGCCATACCTGATAAGGAAACGGGAAGCTGGGAAAGCCGTTAACAAGAAGCAATTATCGCTGTTAACGTTTGGGCATATACACCTTCGGCAATTCAAACATTTCAAAAAGAAACCACATGAAAACCAAAGCATTTGCAATTATCATTTTGATATTTTTTTGGGGAACCCAGCTTAACGGCCAGGAAACAAGTCAGGAAAAACCATTGAAAGATTTTCAAATCAGCCTTTTACCGTTTATAGGTACGGATGGTTCATCTGTAACAGACTTTAGGTACAGATTCAGTTTCAATATTGTAGCCGGTGCTACCGGCGGCATTGAAGGATTTGAAGCAGGTGGGTTTGCCAATATAACCAGGGGTGATTTACGCGGGATTCAGCTCTCCGGATTTGCCAATTCAGTCAGAGGGGACGTTAATGGTTTCCAGGGAGCGGGTTTTATCAATCTCGTTGGCGGTGATAGCCAAAGCTTTGCAGGTGCGGGATTTATCAACATGTTCGGTGGCAGCAAACAGGGTTTTTCAGGGTCGGGTTTTGCCAATGTCACAGGAAAAAATTACCAGGGTTTTGCTGCTGCAGGTTTCGCCAATATTACCGGTGGCCATCACCAGGGTTTTGCAGCCTCCGGTTTTGCGGGAATAACAGGTGGCAGTTTTCAGGGATTTTCAGGCTCAGGATTTGCCAATGTTACGGGAGGTCATTACAGTGGATTTTCCGGAGCCGGGTTTGCCAATGTCACAGGTGGCAATTTCCAGGGAATTGCGGTTGCGGGTTTTGCCAATGTGACCGGTAATGATTTTCAAGGTGTTGCATGGGCAGGTTTTGCCAACCGTACCGGAGAAACGGCAAGAGGTGCAATTGGAAGCGGCTTTGTTAATATTAGCAGAGGAAGTTTTATGGGCCTGCAAGGTGCAGGATTTGCAAATTTGGTGAGAAGCCACTCCAGTGGAGTTCAGGCTGCAGGATTTGCAAACATCAGCGGCAGTATCCAGGGCCTTCAGGCATCTGGTTTTATCAATATAGCCGGAGAAGTCAAAGGTGTACAATTGGGAGTAATCAATATAGCTGATACCATTTCAGGTGTTCCAATAGGTTTTGTGAGTTTTGTAAAAAGAGGAGGATTACGGCAGGTGGAACTTACCGCTTCAGATATCATTCATATGTCGGTTTCATTGCGCATTGGAACTCCATTGTTTTACAATATTTTTTCTTTTGGAAGGAGACAATTTGCCGATGAACGCTTCAACACACCGGGTTACGGCATAGGGACCTCCATTCCCCTGCCGGACAGGTGGTCTGTGCATGCCGAATTGCATACCTCAACGCTGCAAGGGAAATGGATACCGGATACCGATCAGTTGGATCAACTCAATGAAGTCAGGCTTACAGCAGGATTCAGACCGCTGAAATCTCTAGAACTGTTCGCAGGTCCGGTAATGTACAATCATTTGTACTCTGATAGTGAAGAAAATGGCTTTGCACCGAGGGAAATCTTCACCAGCAAGGCATTTTATGATGACACATGGGGGAAGTATAAGTCAAAGTTTTACGGAGGCGTTCGCGGCGGAATCAGATTGATCATTCGGTGACCTGCAAAAAAAGCTGAGAACCTTAAAGCAAACAAACAGTTTTCACAAAAAGCAACGAATTATATGTATTTTTGCTTAACCTTGTTCTAAAAACCATTCAGATGAAGCTTCGCTTTAGCCATGCATTCTTTCTTTTCATCCTTTGCAGCCATTTTGCCATTATGGCCCAAAGCCCTGCCATGTTTAATTATCAGGCGGTATTGCGTGACGATGCCGGGGAAATCATGATGGATGAAAATGTTACCATAGAGGTGGAAATCCTCAAGGATGGTCCTCAGGGTGGAATTGTGTTTTCAGAAACCCATCAAACCCAAACCAACGCTTTTGGATTAATCCAGTTGCAGATTGGCTCTGTAAATTCACTGGAGGGCATGGCTTGGGCAGATCATCCCCATTTTATACGCATCAGTGTAAACGGCATAAATATGGGAACCCATCAACTGGTAAGCGTACCTTATGCTTTACATGCCGCCACTTCAGCCGACACCTTCAGCGGAGACTATGGTGATCTGACTAACACACCCGACCTGGAAAACTTTATATCGATCGTTGATCCGGCGATGGGTGATATGTTTTATTTCAATGGTGAGACATGGGTTTCTCTTCCATTGGGTGAAGAAGGACAGGTGCTGACCATTGTCGGGGGACTGCCCCAGTGGGCTGATCTGCCAACAGGTGATGATGATGAAGATACCGTGACCGACATCGACGGCAACGTTTATCCGACCGTTACTATTGGTGAGCAGGAATGGATGGCCAAAAACCTTCGTACAAGTACTTTTGCCGACGGCACACCAATTCCGGGCAACCTGACCAACTCCCAGTGGCAGGCCAACACCACCGGTGCATGGGCTGTTTATCCGCATGACAATATAGCCGGAATTGACTCTGAAGAAGAAATGCTGAATGCCTACGGTGCACTTTACAATTGGTTTGCGGTAAACAACCCTTCAGGCCTTTGCCCGGAGGGCTGGCACGTTGCTACCGACGATGACTGGACCCAGCTTACCAATTATCTGATCAATAACTACGATTGGATCGAACATGGCAACGCTGCCAATGCTATGAAATCGTGCCGTCAGGTTAACTCGCCCCTGGGTGGTGATTGCGCAACTGAACTTCACCCCCGCTGGGACATGCATTCGGTGCATTATGGTACAGACGATTTTGGATTCGCAGCCCTGCCCGGGGGCAGCAGACAATCGGGTGGATCATACTCCCTGATGGGGGGTACAGGCTATTGGTGGACATCCACAGAATTCTCCGTACTAACCGTATATTACCGCGACCTTGATGCTGCTTACGGAAGTGTGCTCAGAGCCGCCACAAACAGGGAAAGAGGTTTTTCCATCAGGTGTGTAAAGACCATTAACTGATCACTCTCCATGCACCACAATCCAATAAACAAAAAATTAACTTTTCTTTAAAATCCTTTAAATATAGGTATAAATTTATCGTATGTTTGTGATGAAATTCAAAGGATATACATAAATGTGTCCATATGAAATCCATCCAATGTAACCGCATTGTGGCTAAAAACCTGGCATTGCTCTATGGTGAAGCCGCCCGACGGTTTGGCAAAATGCCGGCATTTGCCACCCGCAAATCAGCACTTCAATGGCATCCGGTATCCTACAAAGAACTATATAACCAGGGACTAAACCTTGCTACAGGACTAATTAATCTGGGCGTGATGGCGCGCGACCACGTGGGTTTGTTTGGCGACAACCGCTACGAATGGATGCTTGCCGATTATGGTGTCCAATTGTGTGGAGCCGCTGATGTGCCCCGCGGCCGTGACGTATCAGACGCTGAACTTCACTACATCATCGATCATGCGGGTATAAAGGTTTCCTTTGTGGAAACCAAACAACTGGCCACACGACTGCTAAAACTCAAACCCCAACTTCCCGGTTTGGAACATATCATCATGCTGGTTCCGAAAGCTGATGTTCCTGAAGGGATTCTGACACTGGACTCCATCAGGCAAGAAGGAGCCCGACTAAGAGAAAGTGGCGACCGCACGGCAGAAGAAAGGATCGCAGGTATAAAACCCGATGACCTATTTACACTGATTTACACTTCAGGCACCACCGGCACACCCAAAGGGGTGATGCTGAGTCACGACAACATGATGTCGCAGATCCGAAACCTTCCCGGTCAATATGGCTGCAGCGACCGCATTCTGTCTGTGCTGCCTATCTGGCATGTTTTTGAAAGGGTCATTGAGATGTACACCATCAGTTTTGGCGGTTGCACCTATTATTCAAGTATCCTGACTCTTAGCGAGGATATGCAAAACGTGGAGCCTACCTTTATGGCATCGGCACCACGCCTTTGGGAAAAGATTCACGAAAAAATCCTGCTGAATGTAAGAAAATCACATCCGGTGAGGCAATTGCTATTCCATATTGCCTATTTCCTGTCAAAACAATATAAAAACTCGGAGTATTTCATCACAAACAGAAATCTAAAAATGAAACCCCAGCCAGCTTGGCAACGTTTTTTGCTGATGCCTTTGCATGTTTTGCGTTGGGTGGTGGTTTTGCCCTGGTACGGCTTCTTCAACGCTGCCGTGCTGGAACGCATCAGGCTGGGAGCAGGGGGTTGCCTGGCAGCGACCATTTCTGGCGGGGGTGCCCTGCCCATCCATATCGACAAGTTTTTCAACTATGTGGGCATACCTGTGCTGGAAGGTTACGGCCTAACAGAAACCAGTCCGGTTGTGTCTGTGCGTCCGAAGATAAACCTGATTGTAGGTACCGTTGGCCCGCCAATCAAAGAAACCGAAGTACGCATCGTTTGCTCCGATACGGGCAAAATTCTTTATCCAGATAACGGATGCGCTTTGAACGGCCGCGGAAAACGCGGTGAAATACTGGTGCGCGGTCCCCAGGTGATGAAGGGATATTTTCGGGAGGATACCCTTACCGGTGCTGCCATCCGGAACGGCTGGCTGCATACAGGGGATATCGGTATGATGACCCATAACAACTGCCTGAAAATCCTGGGCCGGTCAAAAGCCACCATCGTGCTTTCCAGCGGCGAAAATGTGGAACCGGAACCCCTTGAAATGCAACTGCTGAGAAGCCGTTTTATCGATCAGTGTGTGGTTGTGGGACAGGACCGGAAGTTCCTGGGGCTCTTGGTGGTCCCCAATCTAAGTGAATTCGGTAAAATTGGACTAAACAGTGTATCCATGTCTGAACTGGCTGTGATGCCCGAGGCCAGGGAAATCATTAAAAAAGAGATCAGACGGCTGATCTCCCAAACCGGAGGCTACAAAAAATATGAACAAATTGGCGAGTTCAGGATCTTGCCTGATAAATTTGAGATCGGCAAAGAACTCACCAACCTCTTCAAAATCAAGCGGCACGTGGTTGCAGAGAAGTATCAGGATGTCATAGAGGAACTTTTTACAAAAACTTCCAAAAAATAAGCAGTCATGGAACTACCAGACCAACTATTATATACACACGACCAGGCACTGCTTGGCTTGATGATCGCCATTATCATGCTGGGAATGGGTGCGAGCCTTACGATAAATGATTTCAGGGCGGTGGCGCGCAACCCAAAAGGTGTGTTTACCGGATTTCTTTCGCAATTCGGCCTGATGCCCCTGATCGCACTTGGCATGTCCATTGTGCTGGGTTTGCACCCGGCATTTGCCATATCGCTGATCCTCATCGGATGTTTACCGGGAGGTACCACATCCAATATGTTTACCTACTTTTCAAGGGGGTCTGTGGCACTGAGCATTTCTATGACAACAGCTTCCACCCTGCTGGCACTCATCATGATGCCAATTATTATCAATCTATATACCGTTGGTTTTACCGCCCAGCTAAGTGCAGATCTGCGTGTAGGAGGCGAAGAAACAGAATTTGTTATCCCAACGGGAAACATCATCAGCTCCCTGGTTCTCGTTCTCTTGCCTGTAATCCTGGGTATGATCCTCAGAAGAAAATCACCGGGATGGGCAAAAACGGCTGAAGACACAGCCGGTTTTCTGGCGGTTATAGTGATACTGTATCTTATTGTGACGGCCTTTTTGAGACACGGCGATCTCTTCATCAAAACACCAAAAGAGATATACATCGCCTCCGTTGGTCTCGGACTGGCCGGCTTCTTTTTCGGATACTGGTTTTCCAGGCTAATTGGCATGAAGCCCATATTCCAACGGGCTATTTCCCTGGAAACAGGCATCCAAAATACCCCTGTGGCATTTGCCATTATCCTGCTGAGCTTCAATGAACCTGTTCAGAGCCAAATGCTGTGGCTGGCTATCCTTTATGCGACCTTTATTGTGATGACATCTTCCATTATAACACTTTACTTTCGAAGAAAGGGCAAGTTTGACTGGGATGTGTATAAAAACATCCAAATCCATAACCGCCTTTTTGGGGAAGACTATGTAACCCATTACCCGGATGGCTATTTGCCAAAACGCCTGGTAAATGACCCCAGTCAGGGTACACAACCCGCTCAAAACCGCAAAAAAGCTTCATGATTCATCTTAATAATTTGGAAAATGGGATATTCAACAAACAATGGTAAGCTCTTGACAGCTATTATAATCGCCACTTTCATGTCGATGCCGCTGCTATGCTCAGGCAGCACAGAAGAGTCGCAGGATGATAATGTAAAAACAGGCTGGAGGCTCGGCGGGCTGCTGCCCACCATCACTTTCGACAGCGATTTAGGGTTACAATACGGTGCGCTGGTAAATATTTTTGACTATGGAGACGGGGCCAGGTTTCCCCGTTACGATCATTCGCTGTATTTTGAAGTTTCCAGATTTACCGGGGGCAGTGGTGTGAACAGGTTTTTTTATGACTCCGACCGCCTCCTGAATGGCATTCGTACAACATTTGACGCAACTTATATTACCGATCCGCTGCTGGACTTTTTCGGGTTTAACGGTTACCAGTCCGTTTACAACAGGGATTTTATTGATCCTGACAGTGAGGATTACATTTCCAGGGCATTTTATGCCCTGGACAGAAAAAAATTCAGAGCCAAACTGGACCTCCAGGGAAAAATCGGTGACGGCAGCTTTGGCTGGCTTTCCGGCTTCGAAACCTATCATTTCAGTGTTGGTTCCGTAAATATTGACAAGTTAAACAAGGGCAAAACCAAAGACATGCTACCTGATGTTTCCGGACTATATGACAGGTACGTAGAATGGGGCCTCATATCTCAGGATGAGCAAGATGGCGGCTGGGTCAATTATCTGAAAGGAGGACTCACATACGACACCAGGGATCACGAACCCAATCCAATGCAAGGAATTTGGACAGAGGCAATAGTACTGATTGCTCCCGGATTTCTTGTAAGCGGAGATATGGGTCACGCCCGCCTTTCTTTAGCCCACAGGCAATATTTTACCCTTATACCCAATGATCTCTCGCTGGCTTACCGCATCAACATCCAGCAAAACATCGGAGGGCAGGCCCCATTTTATTTACAGTCCATGGTTGTTACGTCTTTTTTGAGGGGTTTCGCGTCCGAAGGCCTCGGAGGAAGAAGTACCCTCAGGGGGATATTGCGACACAGGGTGGTTGGCAACGGATATGCGCTGGGCAACGTGGAGCTGAGGTGGAAATTCCTGTATTTCAATATTCGCAATACAGAAGTTTACCTGGGGCTCAATGGCTTTATGGATGCAGGCATGGTGATCGACAAAGTGAAAATGAACCTGGATGATGTTCCTGAAAACGAAAGACACCTGTTTTTTGAAGACACCAATGATACTCCGCATGTTTCGGCGGGTGCCGGATTGCGGATTGCCATCAACCGTAATTTCATTGTAGCCCTGGACTATGGTAAAGCATTTGACAGGCGTGATGGCGATGCGGGCTTGTATATCGGACTGAATTACCTGTTTTAGGAGGTTTTTTGTGTAGCAGATAACAAAAAAACATCACACTTCAAATATTCACAGAAAAAATCCATACATTTGTTTGAGGCATAGCAATCGAATATATGG